>CAYWVC010000040.1:0-13684 GCA_964461635.1 uncultured Lachnospiraceae bacterium | reverse complement strand
CAACAACGAGACGGAATGTTCTATTGAAGGTTGTACTGTCAAATATCATGAGCATGCTATGGGAACACCTAAAGAAATAGTCAAAGTGACGTGTGAAACTGATGGAGCAACTGTTACAAAGTGCACCCATACGGACTGTTTGTACACCGAGGTCAAAGTGGTTGAGGCGTTGGGGCATAATTACAGCAAAACGGGGTATGATAGCATATGGCATTGGAAGGCGTGTTCCAGGTCCGGATGCGATGAAACGGATGCAAATAGTTATGAGTGTCATATTACATCCGCAACCGTGAACGGTCATGATTACAAGATAAGCTGTGATTGCGGTTATGAGCTTGAAGACGATTGTGTGCTTTCCGTGTATAAGGGTGCCATTGACTTGAATGAAATTTTGAAAGCCAATACCGAAAAGAATGCAACAATGTACGATGCGTTCAAATATATTGTGGAGTACGGCGAATACAGTAGCATCGGCGACGTCATTACGAAAATTGCTGAGTACGAAGGCACTCACGGAATGAAAATTGTTTGGGATCAAAATATCGACCGTTTCTCGGTTGTTTCGGGTAACTCCACCTACCATTTGATGAGCGATATTGGAAATAAGGTTAAGGTTTATTATACGGAAGACAGCAAAAACGGCTTGAGTGGTGAAATTTCCTACAACAATGCGTATGGTTTCTGGTATGTATACAATTCCAACAATAATCCGATTCCCGATGTGAAAGAGAAGCCTATGGAGGCGTGTACATACTCTGTTTATTGGGGCGATACAGAAAACGTTCCAAGAGTGCTGCTTGGGGAAAAGGATTACGGCGCCGGAACGCAAGGCTACATTGGCGGAGGAATGGTTACGACTGGATTTGATTCCGGTGAATGGTCATCAGAAATATATCACAAAATTATTGTTGGAAGTGAAGGGAGGAATGTCATAGTTAGAGTTACCGGTGATTTCCAGGTGGAACTTGCACCGAATGCAGAAGTGCATTTCTATGGACATGCTAACCAAATCAATCCTCAAGAAAATAAGATTGGTTCCTGTGCTCAGACTGTTTGCTACATTTATGGAGTTGTCGATAAAGTGGCGAATACAACAAATGCTAAACTAACAGTTTATGCTATGCCCGGCTGTACTATTAACCAAGATCTGACAACAAGCGAAAATCTAATATTTGAAGACAAGCGCAATTCAAATTCCTGATTGCACTTGAATAGGTATTGATCTATAACGAATCCCCGCGGACCGCATAATGCGGTCCGCGGGGGTGATTTTATATTGCCTTTTCCTTTTTTAATTGCCTTTTGCCTTTGCCTCTACCGTTGCGGCGATGTTGCGCATACGGTCGGCAAGGCGGAGCATATATTCCTCGTAAGTAAGATCTTCGTAGACCGAGAAGGCGCCGTCGGTGATCTTCAGCAGCTTTTCATCATCGGCTATGCTGAGGGGGGCGAGGCGCTTGCGTATCTCCTCCGCGCTCTTGCCCGGAAGCGATTTTACGTACGCGCCCTTTACCTCCGCGCAGATACGGTCGCGTGCAAGCTGTGTGCGCGCGAGCTCGGACGTGATCTTATCCCAATCCCCGCTGCCGTCACCGGGGATGAGGTGCATATCGGTCTTGCCCTCGTTATCCTGAATATGCGTGGCAACGAGGTGCTCGCCGTACAGCCCGAGAAAGTCCTCGTCGGGGGCGAACGCATTCCTGTGTCCGCTGTCAAAGCAATATCCGACGCTGCTGCCATAGCGCTTTACAAGCTCGGGGAGCACGTAATGGAGGTATTCCGGGAAGGCGGAGTTCTCAAGCGCGACCGTGAAGCCGTGCTTTTCGGCACATTCTGCAACTCGGGCGAGGCGGTTTAGCCCGAGCTCGTTTACGGGGGGCGGGGTCTTCGTTCCCCACGTTACGTGCGTGATGCCTATCTTTACGCCGAGGGAAGAGAAGAGCTCGATCTCGTAGAGGTATCTTTTTACTATTTCGTCGCCCTCGTCGCCCGGTGCCCACAGTGCGTGTGCGCCGTTGCAGGTGAGGTGGACGTTATCAAAGCCTATGCCGATCTTTTCGCACAGGTCGGGCGTGAAGCCCGTCGTGTCGCCGGGATAGAGGCAATGAGCCGCAAGGCATACGAAGTCGAATCCGACCTCCTTCGTTATGCGCAGGCAATCCTCGGGCGAGTATTTGTCGGTCTTTACCTTGTAGGTACCTATTCTAATCATTCTCGTATCGCTCCTTATATAATTATTTTCATAGCTTGTGCGTTTATTTCTTCTGTCCGTAATACGCGTTCGCGCCGTGCTTGCGCAGATAGTGCTTGTCGGAGACGTATTGCGGCAGGCGGCGGGCATCGGGGGACAGCTCCTCCGTCAGATACGCCATCCTTGCGACCTCCTCGGTCACTGCAGCGTGGTAGACCGCTTCACCTGCGCCCTTTCCCCAAGCGAACACCCCGTGATGCGCCACGAGGCAGGCGGGGATCGCGGTCGCGTCGGTCACGGCGCGGCAAACGGCGCGTCCCGTGCTCCTCTCGTATTCCCCCATTTCGCCCTCGGCGGGGGAAGCGGCACAGGGAATGTCGCCGTGAAAATAGTCGGCGTGGGTCGTGCCGTAAGCGGGGACTGCCCGTTCCGCTTGTGCGAATGCCGTGGCGTACGTCGAATGGGTATGGGCGATGCCGCCGATCTCGGGGTAGCGGCGGTAGAGCTCAAGGTGGGTCGGCAGGTCGGTGGAGGGATTTAACGAGCCCTCTATGACCTTTCCGTCAAGGTCAACGACCACCATATCCTCTGTGTGCATATCCTCGTAGCGAACGCCGCTCGGCTTTATCACGACGCAACCGCGATCGCGGTCGATCGCCGACACGTTGCCCCACGTGAACATCACGAGTCCGTGCTTCTGAAGGTCGAGATTCGCCTTCAGCACGCTTATTTTCAATTCTTCCAGCATATAGTTCTCCCCGACGTGCGCGTTTGTTTGGGTAAATGCGCCACCGTACGGTTATATTTTACCACTTTTCGCGAGAATTTCAATATCTTTGAGGAAAAAAACGCCGGGATCCGCCGGGCATATTCGCGAGTTCGGCGGCATACCTATATTTCGGGGAGGTGAAGCTATTGAAGACCGGAAGCACGTCCGACCTCCGTGAAAAGGAGGTCATCAATCTTTGCGACGGCGCGCGCCTCGGGTGCGCGGGGGATTTTGAATTTGAGCTCTGTACCGGCAGGATCGTGGCGCTTGTGATAATCAATGAGAGCGGTTTTCTCGGCCTCGGGAAAAAGTACGAGACTGTGATACCTTGGGAGAAGATACATTGCATAGGCGACGATACCGTGCTTGTTAAGCTTGATCCCGGCGAGTGCGAGCGCGCCACGCGTGAGCGGGGAAAGAAAAAGAAGAAAAAGTAAATGTAAAAAAAGTGTTAAAGTTCGCGGGCTTGCTTGAATAATAATGAAGAGTATGTTATAATGCTAAAGCTTGCGTAAAACGCAAAGTATTTATTACACACACGTGGCAAAGGGTGCGGACGGTGCCGCCGGACGGCGGTTTTGCGCACGGTGCACACGTGGTGGAAAAACCGAAGGAGGACTAATATGTCTATCATCACCATCAAGCAGCTGCTTGAAGCCGGCGTCCATTTCGGACACCACACCAGAAGATGGAACCCCAAGATGGCAGAGTACATCTTCACCGAGAGAAACGGTATCTACATCATTGATTTGCAGAAGACCGTTAAGAAGTTCGACGAGGCGTATATGTTCGTTCGCGACCTTGCCGCAAACAACGGTACCATCCTCTTCGTCGGAACGAAGAAGCAGGCTGCTGACGCCATTAAGGAAGAGGCGACCCGTTGCGGACAGTACTACGTTAACGTTCGTTGGCCGGGCGGTATGCTGACCAACTACAAGACCATCAGAAAGTCTATCGCACGCCTTAACAGCCTTGAGAAGATGCAGGAGGACGGCACCTTCGATATGCTGACGAAGAAGGAAGCCGCCGCGAAGCAGAAGGAGATCTTCGACCTTGAGAAGAACCTTGGCGGTATCAAGAATATGGACACTCTTCCCGACGCGGTGTTTATCGTTGACCCGCGCAAGGAGCACATCGCCGTTCTGGAGGCTAAGAAGCTCGGTATCCCGGTAATCGCTATCGTCGATACCAACTGCGACCCCGATGACGCCGATTACATCATCCCCGGAAACGACGACGCTATTCGCGCGATCAAGCTCATCTCGTCGGTCATTGCAGACGCCGTGATCGAGGGTAAGCAGGGCGAACAGCTTGCAGAGGCAGAGGCAGAGGCTACCGCGGCTGAGGAAGCCGAGGACGCCGAAAAAGCCGAGTAATTTAATCTTAACGGAGGAAGTTTGAAATGGCAAATATTACAGCAAAAGACGTAGCCGAGCTCCGCTCAAAGACCGGAGCCGGAATGATGGATTGCAAGAAGGCTCTTGTTGAGGCCGAGGGCAATATGGACGAGGCTGTCAGGCTGCTCCGCGAGAAGGGACTTGCCGCCGCCGCCAAAAAGCAGGAGAGAATCGCTGCCGACGGTATCGTTTCCGTTCTCAAGAAGGACGGCTATACCGCTATCATAGAGGTTAACACCGAGACCGACTTCGTTGCCAAGAACGATACCTTCAAGGAATTCGTCAACAAGGC
Organism: uncultured Lachnospiraceae bacterium; assembly: GCA_964461635.1. GTDB lineage: Bacteria > Bacillota > Clostridia > Oscillospirales > CAG-272 > RGIG3994. Next base: position 9,035 of record CAYWVC010000040.1, on the reverse strand, counting down.
TCTTGAGCTTATCGTCGACAAGCGCCCCGAGAGCGTTGAGGCTCTTAACGCCGAAAAGTACGACGATACTATGACCGTCAGCGACAAGATCAACGAGCTGACCTTCATCATCAAGGAAAAGATCACCATTCGCCGCTTTGCCTTTACCGACGGTCTGACCAGCACCTACGTACACGGCAACGGTGCGATCGGTGTCGTTGTAAAGTTTGATGCCGAGGAAGCCGCCGTTAACAACGAGGGCTTCGCCGAGTTTGCGAAGAACGTCGCCCTTCAGGTTGCGGCATATCCCGTTTTCTACGTTGACAGGACCGAGGTCCCCGAGAACATTCTGAACGAGGAGAAGGAGATCATCCGCGCTCAGATCGCGAACGATCCGAAGAACGCCAACAAGCCCGCACAGATCATCGAGAAGATGGTCGTCGGTAAGCTTGGCAAGTTCTATGAGAACAACTGCCTTGTCGATATGGAATACTTCAAGGAAGATAAGATGACCGTTGCTCAGTACGTGGCGGCAAGTGAGAAGGCTCTCGGCGGCAAGATCGCCATCAAGGCTTTCTGGCGCTACGAGAAGGGCGAGGGAATCCAGAAGAAGGAAGAGGATTACGCGGCTGAGGTCGCGAAGCTCGCCAACGGCGGCAAATAATTCCGATTCCGCAAAATAGGTCCCGAGGGCGTTAGCCCTCGGGACCTATTTTGCTTTTAATCAGTTTTCTTCGGACGGCGAGGCGGTGGAATATTTTGCCTTTATATCCGCGATCATTTGATCGTATGCGGCAATGTCGTCCTTGTGTGCGGCTTCGAATTCGGCGAAGAAGGCATCCTTTTCACTGTTGATGCTGTTTTCTATTTCAACCGATTTTTCGGATAATACGGTCTTGATTTCCTCCGGGAAATTGGCTTCCTGCTCTTTCATACTGTCGACGACAGACACGAGCGTGTTCTTCGCGATCTCGATTGAGGTGTTGGATACCTCGTAGTAGAGCTTGAGAGCGGCTTCGGCGGCTTCATAACTGCTTTTGCGGGTTTGAAGAACGAGCAGGGCGGCGTTCTTTTCGGTTCCGTCCGACAGCGCGTCGACCTCCGCCTTCTTTTTCAGATACTCCGCCTTCTTTTCCATTACGGTTTGAAGGGATTTCTGATAGCTGCTGTCCTCCGACAGAAGGTAATCGTTTTGCACCTTTTCAAGCGCCGCGATCGCATCCTCAAGAGCCTTGATCACCGTGCGGTAGCTATCCACGATCTGCTGATACCCGGAATCGACGTTTTCGATGGCGGCGAGCATTGCCTCACTTTCGGCAAACTGTAGCTTGTAATCGCGCAGCTCGTAATAATATTCACGCAGCTCGGCAGAGGCTATTTCTGCGGTTTCGATCCTTGACAGCTTGATAAGGCGCAGGAGCTCATCGTCGGAGAGATCCAATGCTTCCTCGTATTCAAGCCCGGCGGTGCAGTGCGCCGCCATTTCCGCGAGCGCCTCGTGACCTATTGCCTCGGCTTTAACGAGTGCGGCGTTGAGCTTCTTTGATTCTATGAAGGCGTTGACCTTCTTGCTTGTCTTGTCGTAAACCGATTGTACGGCGTCGTCATTGCCCGTAACGCTTACCGTGATCTGATTTTCGGTTGATTCAACGGAGCCTTGCACAAGGTAGCCCTGATCGGTGGCTACAGAGACGAAAAGGCACGCGGCTTCGTCGGCGGTCTTACCCACGAACACTTCCCCCGACATAACGACCGCGCCGTCATCATTGAGGGCAGTCGCAGTGACGACCTTGCCTTCCGAATCCACTATGAACTCAACCGACGGATTAATATCTACGGTCATACGTGTCACTCTGTCGTCTTCCGTTTTCGATTCACCGCAAGCGGCGAGCGCGGGGAGGCAGAAAAGCACCGCGAGAACGAGCGATAGCAATTTGATCTTGTTATTCATAAACGTATTTCCTTTCTTGGATTGCTTAAATTATACCATATATCTATGTATAAGTCAAGTATTGAAAAGATCCGTGCACTATTGACGGGGAAGGGGAAAATTGATATAATAGTGGGGTAATAAACAGGATCGGAAGCGAAATATATGGATCGTAAAGAAACGAATACGGTACAGGTCGCGGTCATCGGTGCCGGGCACGCGGGAATAGAGGCGGCGCTTGCCTCTGCGCGGCTCGGGCTTGATACCGCGCTGTTCACCCTTTCACTTGACGGTGTGGCGAATATGCCCTGCAATCCGTCGATCGGCGGAACGGGGAAGGGGCACCTCGTCTTTGAACTTGACGCGCTTGGCGGCGAGATGGGGCGAAGCGCCGACCTTACAATGCTGCAATCGCGCACGCTGAACCTCGGCAAGGGGGCGGCGGTTCACTCCAAGCGCAATCAGACCGACCGTGTTGCTTATCACAACGTTATGAAGTCGGTGATAGAAAAACAGAAAAATCTGCGCCTGATACAGGGGGAAATTACCGAGATAGCGGTCGAGGACGGGTCGGAAGGTCGCCACGTCAGCTCGGTCAAGACCCGTCTCGGCGAGGTTTTTTATTGCTCCGCCGTTATCATTGCAACGGGAACGTATCTGTCGGGCAGGATATTCGTCGGTGACGTGAATTATGCAGGAGGTCCCGACGGGTCGCTCGCGGCGGAGGGGCTGAGCTCTTCACTCGCCGATCTCGGAATACGTTTAATGAGGTTCAAAACCGGAACTCCGGCAAGGGTCAATCGCAGGTCGATAGACTTTTCGACGCTTGACGTTCAGGACGGGGAGCGCCCGGTCGTGCCGTATTCCGCACGAACCGCGGAGCGTCTGGACGACGTTGATCAACTCCCGTGCCACGTCGTTTACACCAATCAAACGACTCACGAAATCATCAGGGAAAATATAAGCCGCTCCGCGATGTATTCGGGGCAGATAAGGGGAACGGGCCCGCGATACTGCCCGTCGATAGAGGACAAGATAGTGCGCTTTGCCGATAAGCCGAGGCATCAGCTTTTTGTCGAGCCTATGGGCAGAGAGACCGACGAAATGTATATACAGGGTTTTTCGACCTCTATGCCCACCGACGTTCAGCAAGAGATGATACGGTCGCTTGAGGGATTTGAAAACGCCGAGATTATGCGATACGCATACGCGATCGAATACGATTGTGCCGATCCTACACAGCTGCTTCCGACGCTTGAATTCAAGAGCATCAAGGGCTTGTACGGTGCGGGACAGTTCAACGGGACCTCCGGGTACGAGGAAGCGGCGGCTCAGGGACTTGTCGCGGGTATTAACGCGGCACTGAAGATCAAGGGGCAGCCGCCGATGATCCTTACGCGGGATAACAGCTACATCGGCACCTTGATAGACGACCTTGTGACGAAGGGGACGAACGAGCCGTACCGTATGATGACCTCACGGGCAGAGTATCGCTTACTGCTGAGGCAGGACAATGCCGATCTGCGCCTTACGCCGATCGGTCACGCGGTCGGACTTGTTGATGAGGACAGATTTGCCTGCTTTGAGTCAAAGCGGATTGCAGAGGAAGCCGAGATAAAGCGCTTGGAGAGCACCTACCTGTCGCCCGAGGCGGTAAACGGGTTCCTTAAGACCTGCGGTGAGCCTCCGGTGAACAGCGGCGTGTCGTTGGCGGATCTGCTTCGCCGTCCTGCCGTGAGCTACGCGGCACTTGCCGCCGTGGACGCCGGTCGAGGGGAGCTCCCACGCGGTGCGGCGACCACGGTAGAGGTCAGCGTGAAATACGCCGGATACATAAAGAAGGAGCTTGCCGAGGTGACGAGGCACGCAAGGCTTGAGGGCAAGCGCCTGCCGGAGGATCTTGACTACCGCAGTATAAAGGGACTGCGCATCGAGGCGGCGCAGAAGCTTGAGGCGGTCAAGCCCTTGACCGTTGGACAAGCGTCACGAATCAGTGGGGTCAATCCTGCCGACATTACCGTGTTGCTCGTTTTTCTCGGCCTTGATTGAGGCACGGGAATTGCCGATAACAAAACAGTGCGCCGGGCACTATGCCCGGCGCACTGTTTTGATGCTTTATTTGTATATAACCTTTTTGAAGGCTTTCTTGCCTCGGCGAAGAACCACACCGTTCGCAAGCGTTTCTTTGGAAAATTGAGCCTTTATATCGGTGATCTTTTCGCCGTCGGCGGTAACTCCGCCCTGCTCAACGGCGCGGCGCGCTTCGGATCTGGATGAAACGAGCCCCGAGCGCACGAGCAGTGTCAGAATGTCAACCGAGCCGTCGGTGAGGTCACCGTCGGACAGTGTTTCGGTCGGTATCTCGGCATCGGCACCGGCGGAGAAGAGCGCCCTTGCACCGGCTCTCGCCTTGTTTGCTTCCTCTTCGCCGTGTACGAGGCTTGTGAGCTCGTAGGCGAGAATATCCTTTGCCTCGTTGAGCTTTGCACCCTCCCACGCACTCATCTCATCTATCTGCTCAAGAGGCAGGAAGGTGAGCATACGGATGCATTTGAGCACGTCGGCATCACCGACGTTGCGCCAATACTGATAGAAATCGTAGGGCGAGGTCTTGTCGGGATCAAGCCACACGGCATTGCCGGCGGTCTTGCCCATTTTATGCCCGTTGGAGTCGCAGAGCAGGGGAATAGTCAGCGCGTAGGCATCCTTCCCGAGCTTGCGCCGTATGAGCTCCGTGCCGCCGAGCATATTCGACCACTGATCGTCGCCGCCGCATTGGATGCAGCAACCGTACCTCTGATACAGCTCGTAAAAATCGTAGCTTTGCAGCAGCATATAGTTGAATTCGAGGAAGGAGAGCCCCCGCTCAAGCCTTTGCTTGTAGCATTCGGCACTCAGCATCTTGTTGACGCTGAAGTGCGGACCGATGTCGCGGATGAACGAGATGTAGTTGAGGTCAAAGAGCCAATCGGCGTTGTTGACCATTATCGCCTTGTCGTCCGAGAAATCTATGAAGCGGCTCATCTGCTTTTTGAAGCAGGCACAGTTATGTTCGACCGTTTCCTTCGTCATCATCTTGCGCATATCGGTCCTGCCGGAGGGGTCGCCGATCATACCCGTGCCGCCCCCGATCAGCGCGATCGGGCGGTTTCCGACGCTTTGAAGGCGCTTCATAAGTGTCAGTGCCATAAAGTGTCCCGCTGTCAGCGAATCTGCCGTCGGGTCAAATCCGATGTAAAATGTGCCCTTGCCGGCGTTTATAAGTTCCTTGATTTCTTCTTCGTCCGTGACCTGTGCCACAAGTCCGCGGGCTTGCAATTCGTCAAAAAGTGTCATTTTAATCTCCGTTTGCCGCACCTTGGCGGCGCTATTATTTTTATTGAACGGCGGTCGGGGTAAAGCGTGATCGCTTTACCGTTTGCCGCTTATTTCCCGAAGAAGGTCGGGTTGATCTTATTTTTGAGTGCGTTGTTTATCGTCGTCTGCTTTTGCTTTGAGAGCATCCTGTAATTGCCGCGGCTCTTGTTTTGCACGACGTAACGGAAGGTCTGATAGGTCCATTCGTCGCACTCCATAGCGAATATTCTTCCGAGGTCGATGTACACCGTGGATTTGATCAGGTCGAACATCTTGGCGGCGTTAGAGTCGCTCGTGTATTTTATCTTCATCGACACCTCGTAGAGCGCGGGGGTCACGCGGCGCAAGCCCTCGGCTGCGAGGCATTCCATAACCGCCGCGGATTCATTCTGTATCGACGAGTAGGACGCTATCTGATACATTGAATAAGGGAATCCGAGCACGGTGACGTAATTATCCTGCTCAGAGTCATAGAGCGGGACGGGGATAACTCCGTAAACGATGTCGTCTCCCGCCTTCTGCATATGTCCGCTGCTTGTGGGAAGATATGCGCGGTCGATGGTGAAGAGCGCGCGGTTCTCGGCAAACGGCTGGGCTGCCGATCCGCTCCCCGCATTGTAAACGTACGGATTGGAGATGAAATCTATGATCTTGTCGGCGAGGTTTATCGTCTTTGCGGAGGTGAAGTCATCCGAGAGCACTATGCCGTCGTCGGTCTTTACAAGGGTTTTCAGGTTACTGCCCGTAAGGAATGCATCATAGTTTATGTTCTTTATGGCGAAGCCGTAGATCGTTCCGGCACCGTTTTCACCCGACACGATCGAGCTCATTTCGATCAGTGCGTCGATCGTCCAGCCTTTGTCGATGGTGAGCTTATAAAGGTCCTTATAAGCGTCGTTTGTGAAATTATATTCCTCCAACATAGTTTTGTTGAAGAAAGTGGCGTACATCATATGAAGGTAATTGGTTGAAATATCGCCCGAGGCGAAGTAGAGCTTTCCGTTGATCGTTGCCTGATCGACCAGTGCTGAGGGCCACCAGGGTTTGTCAAAGTCAAGGTAATCGAATTCCAGCAGGTCGGCGGAGAATCCGCGCAACGCAAGCGGTGCGGAGGTCAGCGAATAGCAGGCTATGAGGTCGTATTCGCGGGACGTCCGTCCTTCTTCAACGGTTTTGATGAATTCTGCGCGCTTGTTGAAATCGCCCTCAATTTCGATCCAATTCAGTTCAACGCCGAGCCGAGACTCAACGGTAACGTTTCTTGTATAGATTGCGTCGTCAATCAGATCGCCCGACGCTTCTTTGACTTCGAAATCGGTCATTTCGGGGTTCCAACACAGGATGTTGATCTTTTTGTTTAAATTCATTTCACCGAGGTCGTCGGGGGTCTCATAAATCGACGTCTCACCTACCGTGCCGGATTCCGAGTCACCGCTCGGACTGTCGGATACGCTGTCGGGGCCGGATGATAATGCGTTATCATTTGTGCTTACGGAGGGGCTATCGGGATTGTCGGAGCTGACGCATGAACAAAACGCCGCAACAAGTATAACGGCAAGCAGAGCAAGTGCGATTATGCGATTTTTCATTGTGTATTCCTCCCAATCTAAGATAAACTCATTATAACATCAAGTGCGAGCCTTGTCAATATTGGCAGCGATTTTTTCGGCGGCGGTCAGCAATGGCTCACGCTCGTTCGGCAGCTCGCCGTCAAGCACTTTTTCAAGCAGGGCGCGAAGAACGGTGCCGACGTTCTTTCCGCGAAGACCGAGTGCCATAATATCATCCCCCCGTACGGCAAGTCCGCCGAGCGAGAGGCAGGCTTGCTCGGCGAGAACGGCGTTTATGATCTCTTCGAGCTTATCAAGTTGAGTTACGTCGCGATATTCCGGCGCGCAAGCAAGACGGTCGGCGCGGTTGAGTGCAATTGCACGGCGGGCATCCGCTTCGCTGTGGGTGGCGAGGAAGTGCCTTGCCGCGCGTTCGCTCGGCTCGATCTGACGGACGTGCTCGGCAACGAGCCTTACGACCTTGCACCTCGTTTCATTATCGGCGTGCAGGCGCTTCAATATGCCGTCGGTGAGCTCGGCACCGATTTTTGCGTGGTTCGGAAAGTGTCCGATGCCGTTTTCGTCGGTACAAAACGCGTCGGGCTTGCCGACGTCGTGAAAGAATGCGGCAAGACGGAGTACGGTGTCGTTCTTATCGCATCCTTGGACCACGGCGAGCGTGTGGCCGAAAACGTCAAGGCTGTGATGCGGATTGCGCTGATCGAAGCCCACGCTCGGCAATATTTCGGGGATGAATACGCCTATAACGTCCGGGTATTCGCACAGAATGCGATCGGCACTTTCGCCGCAGACGAGCTTTGAAAACTCACTGAAAAGGCGTTCGACCGATATGTTTTTAAGCAGCTCGCGGCAATTATGTATCGCCGATGCGGTGCGTTCCTCTATTTCGAAGCTGAGCGTTGCGGCAAAGCGCAGGCTTCGCATAATTCGCAGACCGTCCTCGGCAAACCTTTGCTCCGGGATTCCGACGCAACGGATCAGCCTACGGCGCAGATCGTCGCTCCCGTTGAACGGGTCGATGAGTCCGGCACGGTCGGAGTAAGCCATAGCGTTTACGGTAAGGTCGCGTCGGGCGAGGTCCTCCCGTATACTTTTGGTGAAGCTGACGCCCGAGGGGTGGCGATTGTCAAGGTATGCACCGTCGGTGCGGTAGGTGGTTACCTCAAGGTTGTGACCGTCCGACACAACGGTCAGGGTGCCGTGCTTCAGCCCGGTGCCGATACACTTCCGATGGCTGAATACGCGTACCGTTTCTTCGGGGGTCGCCGACGTGGTTATATCGTAATCGTAAGGGGTCTTGCCGAGCAGAGCATCGCGCACACATCCCCCGACGATGAACGCTTCAAAGCCGTTAGATTCGAGCTCATCGATTATACATCTTGCGTAATCGGGTATAAATATCCTTTCCAAGAGCCTTTTTCGCCTCCTTCGAGAATCTTTTCACATATATTATAGCATTAATTGCCGCCGATTTCAAGGGTCAGAAGATATCCTCGGGCGAGAGGCTTTCAAACTGCGCCAGCCCGTCAAACGCGTTTATGAGCAGGGCACGATACCGCTCAAAATCGTAACGCGTGCCGAATTCGGCGGCTACGGCAAGCGAGTCGATGAGGTCGTCAACGTTTTGCAGAGCCGACGTGCCTACGGAGAAGCTTATGAAGCTTCTGTGCGAGCTCCATACGTCGCGCAGATCGCGTATTTGCAAGGCGCACTCGGCTGAGCCGTGCTCCGGGAGCATCTCGGCGAGGTGCTTCAGCTCTGCGGCATATCCGTTGACGGTCGAGTAATTATATATAATGAACGAAATTAACAGCGCGAGCACCGTTAACGTGATGACGATAGGCTTCATTTGAGCTTTTTCTCCTTGGGTATGACCGTGTACTTCCCGGTGTCATCGCGAAGCAGCAAAAATATGTCCTTGCGGGTGTACCCCTCGCCGCGGAGGTAATCGTTAAGATCGTTCTCGCTTATTCCGACAGAGGCGAGACCGTGACTGTCGAGCTTTCCGTCCGATATCAGGATGTGGGAGATTCCGCTCTCGCTCGTTGGTCTGCCGAGCTGCGAAGCCGTCGGTGGCTTGGCGGAGGCCCGAGGGAGGATAGAGAGCTTCCCGTTCTCTTCGACTATGGCGTAGTAGACCTCTGATATGTCTGATATTCCCGCGTGGCGAAGCTCGCACAGAAGCTCTTCGGTGGACA
>CAYWVC010000039.1:0-13801 GCA_964461635.1 uncultured Lachnospiraceae bacterium | reverse complement strand
CCTACAGTCTTGATGTTGCTTCCCGCGTGGGGAGTTGGCAACAACGACCAAGCGGCGCGGTGAGTGTCACCCTTAGCAAAAGTGGTTCAAATTCTTCGAAGGGGTGTGGGGGAACCTTCTTCTAAGAAGGTTCCCCCACGTCTCCCGTCTCGTCCCCACGTCTTTCGCCCCCGCGGCTCCCGTTATCCCTCTCGCCAAAAGCGTTTAGCGAGCTCGGCGAGCGAGCGCGGATCGCCGGCGAAGCACAGTGTACTCCACGCGGAGGGCATCATTCTGATATACTCCGGGGTCGCATAACGCTCGTCGATGAGGACGACGATCCCGCGGTCGGAATCGCGGCGAATGACGCGTCCCGCCGCCTGCAGGACCGAATTCATTCCGGGGTAGGCGTAGGCGTAATCGAATCCGCTCCCGGGCTCGCGGCTCTCGTAATACTCGGCGAGGATATTTCGCTCGTTGGAGAGCGACGGCAACCCCACGCCGACGATTATACTCCCTATAAGTCGGCTCCCCGGGAGGTCCACCCCCTCCGAAAAGCTCCCGCCGAGCACGCAAAAGCCGACGCGCAGAACGCCCTCGTCCTCACGGAATGCGGAAAGGAACTCCCGACGCTCGGCGGCGCTCATATTGCGCTTTTGCACGACGGTACGGACCCTCGGATACTTCGCCGAGAAGCACTTGTGCACCCGTTCCAAAAAAGCGTAGGACGGAAAATAGCAGATATAGTTCCCCGCCCGCGCACTCACCGTCGCGGCGATAAACGCCGCAGTACGGCGGTAGGTCGCGTCGTTGCGCGATTCGCTCTTCACGCTCAGGGTATCGACCGCCGCAAGGCAAAGGTTCTCACCACGGAAGGGCGACGGGAGGTCAAGCTTGACCGACTCCCTGCCCCCGCCGCAAAGCGAGATGAAGTAATCTATCGGCGTAAGCGTCGCCGAAAAGAGCACCGAGGCACGTGCCTTGCCGAGGCGGGCGGCGATCAGCTCCGACGGATCGGTACAAAAGACCTTCACGCGCGTGTCTCCGCCCCTGATCTCAATATATGACACGACCCCGCGGTCGCAGTACTCAAATATGCGAAGATATTTTTTCATATCCGAGAGGAAGGCGCTGACCTCGCCGTAAAGCGGATCCCCACGGTGACCGCGCCGCCACCCCGTCAGCCCGCGCACCGCCGCCGACAGCACGTCGGCAAGCCCCGCGATCGGCTCACGGCTGAGGGAAAATCCCAGCTCCCCCTCCGACGTCACGCGAAGGCTGTCGCGGCAAAGCCCGCGCAAACCCAAAAGAAAGCGCACGACCGCCTCCGATGCCTTGCAAAGGGTACCGTCCCCCGCTTCCGCGGCTCCCTCGGCGATACGCCGCACGCGATTTGCCGACAGCTCGACCGAGAAGGTATCGCGCACCCGATCGGGCAGGTTGTGTGCCTCGTCGATCAGAAAAACGTTGCGCTCCGCGCCCCCGTCATCGCACTCAAAGTAGCGGCGAAGGCTGATCGCCGGATCGAAAACGTAATTGTAGTCGCAGACCGTCACGTCACAGTAGAGCGACAGATCAAGCGAGAGCTCGTAGGGACAGACCGAATATTTTTCGGCTGCCTCGCGGATCACCTCCGTGCTGTAGCCCGCGCACTTTCCTATCAGCTCGGCGATCGCCTGCCGCGATGCGGTGAAATAACCCCGCGCATACGGGCAGTCCTCGGGATTGCAGTACGAGCCCCCGACCCCACTGCGGTGCGCCGCGGCGTTCGGGCAGACCCTCTCCCTTGCGCCGATCGAACAGATGCGAAGCCTCATCCCGGCGTTGTAAAGCTGTCTCGCCGCCGAGAAAGCCGCGTCGCCCGTGCTCGCCTTCGCCGTCAGATAAAATATCCGATCGCACAGCCCGTCCGCCAAAGCCCGAACCGCGGGATATAGGGTGGACAGCGTCTTGCCTATTCCCGTCGGGGCTTGCGCAAAGAGCCTCTTGCCCCCCTTGATCGCGCGATACGTCTCGCTCATCAGCTCGCCCTGCCCATCCCGCAGACCGGGATAGGGAAAGCGTCCGTCCCGACGGGCGGCGGCAAGGGTGACCTCGCGGCGGTCGCGCATAAACCTTGCCGTCGGCAATACCGCCGCAAGGTAAGTGCAAACGTCCGAATACAGCTCTTCACGGCTCTTTTCAAGCGTGAAAGCACAGCGCTCTCCGTCCCGACGGCTGACAAAGGTCAAAACAAGAGTCGCGCGGTCGGCATCCGAGCGCAGAAGGCTCAGATATCCCCCGATCAGAAGCTTGGCAAGGCGCAGATCGGACACACCGGACGGCAGCCGTCCCGCAAGCTTAGCCGCCTCGAAGCGCAAATTACCGCTCTCCCCGAGCGTCGCCCGCCCCTCCCGACAGGTGATGAGGAAGGTCACGCCGCCGTAGGTCAGCTCGCCCGAGCACGTATCGGGCTCCGTAGCGTTCTCGGCTCGGTCGACCCCGATCGGCTGAGTGCGGCAGTCAAGGTCGCTCCCGCGCAACGCGAGCTCACAGATCCCGTCGGCGGTAATATGAAATTTTCCGTCGGAATAATGCATACGAAGCTCCCTTAAGTTGAGTGCCGTCGGGGGGTCTGTCCCCTCACGTCGGCGATTTACCAAATATTTAGGGGTTACTTTTTCCCGCACGGTGGCTTATAATGATAGAAAAGAAAGGAGTGCACCCCTATGGAACTCATAAAGATCAGTAACGAAAAGCTGAAAATAACCCTCTCGCCCGAGGATATGGAGGAATACGGAATAGACTGCGATGCCGCCGACTACGGCAGAACCGAGACGCGGCGCGCCTTCTGGCATCTGCTCGACGAGGTAAAGCACAGGACCGGATTCGACTCCGCCTCCGATCGGGTATACATACAGCTCTACCCCTCCCGCGACGGCGGGTGCGAGATGTTCGTCACCAAGCTCGCCGACCGTGCGGAAAAAGCCTCCTCCGAGCCGTGCCCGGCGACGCGATACGCCTATCTCTTCCCCGACGTTGCCTCGGTCACCGGTGCCTGCCGAGCGCTTTCCGCCCGACGGGGACAGCTACGGGCATCCGCCTACTCTGCCGAGGACGGGAGCCTTCTGCTCCTGCTTGACGGTGAGCCCCCTGCCTTCCTGTCGGAATTCGGCAGGGCGATTGATGCTCGCACGGCGGTGCTCGGAATACCCGAGCACTTCACCCTGCTGACCGATAACGCTATCGGCGAGCTCGCCGCGCTTTGAGCTTGCCGAACAGCAGCGCGGTACTGCGCGGGGATGCCGCGGCATTTATACCGAGGTAAAGGGCAAGCGCGGCGGTAAAGCAGACCGCCCCCGCGACGAGAAAGCGCGGGAAGCTGTTGATGCAGGACAGATCAAGCCCTCGCGTCAGCAGAAAGATCGCCGCAAAGAGTATCGAATTAAGCAAAACGGTTCGGTAGGTCCGCCACGGCGAACGCCCGAGAATGCGCCGATTGGCGTAGATTATCATATCGTTGGCGCGATAGAGCAGTGCCGCCACGGTGCCGAGAAGCACTCCGTAGATCCCCAAAAAATTAACGAGCACTATCGACACGGCAAGGTTTATCCCCGCCTCCAGCATAGCGCGCGGCACCGTCCTTTTTGCGTGACCCGCAAGCTTTATAAGGTTCGCGCTCGTGATCCGACAGCAGGACAGGAGCTGGATCAGACTGAAGAGGATCGGAAGATACGGATCGACGTAGTTCACGTCGGTCACACCCGAGGTATAGATAGCCACGAAGGGCGCGGTCAGCAGACACGCCGTGGACATACAGGCAAACACGAAGGGGATATAGAAGGTATCGTAGGCATCGTGCACCCCGATATATTCTTCCCTCCCCCGGCAGTAGCTCTGCCCGAGAACGTAGTAGCACCCGTTATGCACCTGCCCGATCAGGGTGTTCAGCGACGAGAAGACGAGATTGTACGCGGCATAGATGCTTGCCACGCGAAGGTCACAGAAGATCGACAGCACCAGCACGTCGGTACTGCTGAATATCACCCCCGAGAGCTCGTGAAACAGGAAGGCATTCTTCTGCTTAAGAGCCGAGCTGTCGGGCTCGGCGTGAAGGTCCACCTCGGGATACAGACGCTTGAAGACCGCGCGGTAGACGAGTGCCTCCAGCACCGCCACGGCAAGGTAGACAAACTGAAGCAATACGATATTGACCGCCGCGTTTATAAGCAGGATGCGCGCGACCGAGGTGATCGCCTTCATCACCGTCGTCACCGCGACGATGGTATAGTTCCGCCCGTCGGCAAGCAGAAGCTGCTTGAGCGCGGCATAAAAGTAAAAGCTTATCGCATTCGACAGCCCCTGCACGAGGACTATCATAACCACGGCAAGGTATTGCGAGCCGAAAAGGCTTACGGCTTCGGCGGCGCTGACGTCCACGAAAAGCGGAAATGCCAACGCGATCACAACGGTAAATCCGAGGTAGATGAGCGTCAGCTTGCGGAACATCCGTTGCGTTGCGCTCATCACCGCGCTCTTGCCCCGACCGTCGTGCTCCACGACCGGACGGTAGAGTGCCTGAAGCGCCGATTGCCCGACTCCCGCCTCGATCAAAGCCATATAGGTGAAGAGCTGATTGACGGCGTTAACGAGCCCGTTCGCCTCGTCCCCGTAGCTCTTCAGCACGAACCTCGGCACCAACACTCCGAGGGCTAAGATTATCACCTGCCCGAGGGTGCCGAACACCAAGTTATAAATCTTCTTTTTCACAGCAGTGCCTCCGCCTCGGCAAGTATACGCTCGCAGTTATTCCTATCGCGCAACGGGAAGAAGCGCTCGACGCGCGCAGAGTAGACCTCCCCGACCGAAAAGCCGTTCTCAACAGCCCCGATCAGCGCGTCGGTAAGCTCCTCCTGCTCGGCAGTGACCGCGCCGAAGCCGTCGCGCCGCAGATCAAAGTACCCGCGCGAATAGTGCTCGGCGTAGAATTTCTCCTCATCGAAGAAGTAGTGCACGACCGGCTTGCCCATATAGGCGAAGTCGAAGAACACGCTCGAATAATCGGTCACGAGCAGTGCCGATTCGCGCAGAAGGGTCTGCACGTCGTAATGCGCGGCGTCGGCAAGCACGACCCGATCGCTCGGCGAGATGAAGAGGTCAAGGTAGGGCTGTACCTCGTAATGCGGATAAAAGATCAGCCGAACGTCGCTCTCCCGAAGCGCCGAAAGCAGCCTGCCGTCGTTCAGCAGACCGTTCCAGCGGCGAAAATACTCGCTCTCGGCAAACTGTTCGCGGCTCATACCCGACAGGAATTTTCTCCACGTCGGCATAACGAGGACGGTACGCGAGACCTTCGCGTCGCACAGCCCGTCAAAGCGCGCAAAGCCGGTGTACTTCACCGCACCCTCGGGATAGCCGAAGGTCCCGCGCACAAAATCGTACTCGGGCGCGGCACCGCAGATGAAGAGGTCGGCGTGCGTCCGATCGGCAAAGAGCTCCCTCGCCGCGTCCTTCGTGATCCCGTGCTGAAGGAAGACGTTCTTCCCCCGCCTCATCGGGTGCTTCACGGTATAGAAGGCGTAAAAATTCCGATCGGGAGCAAAGCCCATAACGTGCGTGCTCATACGCAGATCGGCGGCTATAAAGAGCAGATAATGGCGAAGCGACCCACGCGCCACGACGTTACCGTACCCCGATACCCTGTCAAGGTCGGGCGACGACCGATCGATGACGTAGTAGCATTCGGTCTGCGGTCGGTGCGTCCTTATATAGCGGAACATATACGCGCCGTTATCGCGCGCGTCGTCCCCGCGCTCGGCGATAAGGTATATTTTGCGCCCGCGCAGGGCGACGTACGCCACCGGGTGCAACAGATAATATTTTGTCAGCTCGGCGGCGGCGCGGAGCTTTCTCCGCGCGTATCGCTCGCACCTGCCGAAAAAGCGGAAGGCGGGCTCGACGCGTGCATCTATCCTCTCACTCAGACGGCGGTCGCTCGGGAGCTCGTCAAAGAGCAACAGGGCGGTGACCGTCAGCGGGAACATACAGTTGACGAGCGCCAGCGCGGGGAGCGTTACGCTCATCATAAGGGTCGCGCCGACGGGGATCAAGCGGCGAAGGCTTTCCCGCACCCCGCCGACCTTAAGCTTGATCCGCCCGAAGGTCAAGAAGCAATAAGCGGTGAAGATCGCGGTAAAGACCACTCCCCCGCCGCAAAGGAGCTGCAAGGGTGTGCTATGCCCCGGGCAGGCAAAAATGCCCGTACCGAAGAGGAAGCTCACGGGCGAGGCTACCCAACCGCGTATCGCCCCGAGCCAGAGCCCGAGCCTGCCGTTCCCCGTCAGCATATCCGAGCCGACGAACCTCTTAAGTATGGCAAAAGCAAGCTCGTGAAAAACGGCGACCGAGATCACCCCGACGGCGGTCAGTGCTCCCGCGCCTATCAACGTGCGGCGCAGGCTCTTTCCCGTCAGCAGGAAGGCGATAACGGTTATCGCGAGAACGAGCACGAAGGACCTCGACAGCCCGATAAAGGCAACCGCACCGCAGGCAAGCATATTGAAAACGGTAAGCAGCTTGGCGGGGAGCGCAAAGCTCCCATTCAGCTCGCCGTCAAGCAGAGCCTTCAGCCCCAGCGCGATCGACGATACCGCGAACATACCGTAAAAGTTAGGGTCCATACTCACACACATCGTGCCCGACGGCATATACGCCGCGCTCTCATCCCCGAGACGGCAGGCAACCGACATCAGCTCGGAGAAGGAATAGACCCTCAGCGTACCGAAGAGCATCACGAGCCCGAGCACCGTAACCCCGGTCATATAACACAGTATCATTCTGCGGCGGTCGAACCTCCCGCGGAAGGCAAATATGCTCGTGTTAAAGAGCATACCGAGGCAGAATACCGCCGACGAGAAGACGAATGCTCCGCCGGGCAGTGCGCGAAGTATCAGAAATGCCCCGGCGACAAGGCAGAGCAAAAGCTCGCCGCGCCCGAGCCGCGCCCGACGGGAGGAAAGAAGCAGTCGGACAAGCACGATCACCGTGATAAAATTCGACGGCAGACCCACGTAAAGCGGCATAAGGAACGCCGCCGCGCAGACGGCTCGCTCGATCGGCATCGCAAGCATAAGCACGCCGATCACGGCTACAAATACCGCCTTGCTTATCGGCACGCGCGACACGTCGCGCAGGGTCAGCATCACCGTCACGGAAACGAGCAGAAGGACCTCGGCAACGAAGCCAACGTCCTGTCTTATTTCATTGTCCGATCTTTTCGTTCTCAAATCAATCGCTCTTTCTTTCATTTTAACAGCCAAGGCGTTGCCTCGATTATCTTTATTACTTCAACAAAATTTCTTCAAGTGCGGCGGAAATGCCTTCGTCGGTGTTCTCGCAGACCCTTCCCGCGCCGGCGTCGGCTACAAGCTCACGTGCCGACAGCGTATCGGTCGTAAGTATCGGGAGCCCGAGGGCTTGCGCCTCGGCAAACACCATCGGCGCCGCCTCGTGATACGAGGGCAGGAGGAACAGATCGGCATTCTTCATATACCTGTACGGATTGCCCTGCTCACCCTCAAGGATCACGCGCCCCGAAAGCCCGAGCTCGGAGATACGGGCGCGAAGCTCGCCCTCAAGCGGACCGCCGCCCACGATATGCCATTCAAAGTCGGCTCCGCGGTCGCGCAGGTCGGCAAGCGGAGGCAGACAGCGAAGCAGCCCCTTTTCGGCACTCAGCCGCGCGACGGTAACGATCACAGTCCCCCCCGCGCGGTATTCTACCGGATCGGCGGCGGCAAGCGCCCGCACCCCGTCGGCGTTACATATATTCCGCACCGTTACAACACGGTCACGCAATTCGGGAATACAGTCGGAAAAGGCCCGTCCGACCGAATCGGACACCGCCGCCACATTGTCAAAGCGGCGATAGAGCCTCCGATTTGCGCGGCAGTTCCCGCCGTAGCGCCCGAAGTCGCAGTGAACGAAGGTCACCTTGCGCTCGGCACGGCAGCAGTAAAGCACTATCTCGTTCGTCAGGGCACAAAAGGCGCGGTCGCCGATCGGCTGGGAATAGGATATCGCAACGTCGTATTCGCCGAGGTCGCCGATAAGTCGGCAAAGCACCCGCGCGGGCAAAGCCTTGCCGAACACCCGTGACCACGCCGATCCCACCGCACGAAGTGCGGCGTACCTCTTGCCGAGCGCACGGCATTCGGCAAGCGGCTTGACGGCGACCTCCGCCGCCCGCGGAGTCGGCAACAGCTCGATCCCCTGCGGCAGACGCGACGCAAGCTCGCCGCCCGCGTCACATACGAGCAGTGAGACCGAGAGCTCCCCGTCGCCCGCAAGCGAACGCAAAAGCTCGATCAGCGATTGCTGTATGCCGCCGATATTCAGATCGTTCGCAACGATAAGGATGCGCTTCAAGCTCAGACCTCCTCAAGCACGTCGGCAATACGGCGGCAGGCGTGACCGTCGCCGTAGGGATTCTCGGCGTGTGCCATCGCCGCGTAAGCCTTCGGGTCGTCAAGCAGCTCGCGGAAGCTTTCGTAGATCGCATCCTCCTCCGTCCCGACAAGTCGGAGCGTACCGGCGGCGACCCCCTCGGGACGCTCGGTCGTATCCCTCATAACGAGCACGGGCTTGCCGAGCGAGGGTGCCTCCTCCTGTATCCCGCCGCTGTCGGTCAGGATCATATAGCTCTGCGCCATAAAGTTGTGAAAATCAAGCACGTCAAGCGGCTCAACGAGCCTTATTGCGTCGCACCCGCCGAGCTCGGCCTCCGCCGCACGGCGCACCTCCGGATTCATATGGATGGGATAGATCGCGCAAACGTCGGGGTGCTCCTCCACCGTCCGACGGATCGCACGGAACATCCGATGCATCGGCTCACCGAGGTTCTCGCGCCGGTGTGCCGTTATTATTATCAGCCGCTTGCCCGCCGCCCGAGCAAGCTCGGGGTGCGTGTAATCCCCCCGCACCGTCGTGCATAGCGCATCGATCGCGGTGTTACCCGTTACGTATATGCTTGAGGGCTCGATCCCCTCGCGCAAAAGGTTTTCGCGCGCCGTTTCGGTCGGGGCGAAATTATAGCGGGCGGTAATGCTCACCGCGCGGCGGTTGAATTCCTCCGGATACGGGGAATAGATATCGTAGGTCCTCAGCCCCGCCTCCACGTGCCCGACCGGAATTCGACGGTAAAAGCAGGCGAGCGAGGCGGCGAAGGTCGTCGTGGTATCGCCGTGCACCAGCACGACGTCGGGCTTGACAAGCTCAAGCACGTGCTCAAGCCCGCGAAGCACCCCGACCGTCACGTCGAAAAGGGTCTGCCCCTCTTTCATCACCGAAAGGTCGAAATCGGGCGTAACGTTGAATGCGGCAAGCACGCCGTCAAGCATCTGGCGGTGCTGTCCCGTCACGCACACGACGGTGCGGAGCCCCGCCCTGCCCTTAAGCTCGTTTACGAGCGGACACATCTTTATCGCCTCCGGCCTCGTGCCGAAGACGAGCATAACCTTCTTCATTCCTTCCCCCTCAAAGAGTCCGAAGCCTCTTATCTATAAGCTCAACGTATTTTTCACGGCGGTAGTAGTCGCCGAAGATCGCACGGCATTTCTCCTTAACCGTCGCCGCGTCGGTCCCGCGCTCCATATCGCTCAGCACGGCGTCCACCCCGCCGTCGATATTGCAGACGACCCCGAGCCCGACCGAGCGGTCAAGCGCGGCGAAGGAGCGCAGACAGTCGCTGTATATCGGGATGATCCCGTTTGAGACGTAGTTCGACAGCTTGGTCGGCGTGGCGACGCGGTTGACCGCGCAATCCTCCCGCAAAACGAAGCCGTATTTGATCCCCGCGATGCGTGACGAGAGCTCCTCCTTCGGCGCGTATTCGACGCTGAAGCTCTTCGCGCCGCTCGCCTTCAGGATCTCGCTCGCCGCCTCCCTCTCAAAGGTATAGACGAAAAAGTGCGTATCTCCGCCCGAACGCGCCTCGATCTCGGCGTAGGCGGCGGCAGTCTGCGCGAAGCATTGCCAGCTTGCCAGCCCGCCGACGTACAAAAAGGTGTTCTTTCCGTATTTTTCGGGTGCAAACGCCGCCTCGTTCAGCCCGCCCTCGTTGAAGCAGGGCATAATTATCGCCCTGTCGCGAAGGCTCAGGCGGTACTTTGCCTCGTAGTGCCGAAGCATCTCGTCGGACACGAGCAGAACGAGCCGCGCACGGCGCAGAACGTAACGCTCTATCGCCGACAGCACCGCACGGCGCAGTCGCGAACGTCGGCGCATATAGGATTCCTCGGGCAGAACGCCCTGCATCCACACTATCTGATCGCGATATCCCTTAAAATAGTATCCGAGAGCCGTCAGCGCACTGTCCGAAACGACCGTCGCGCAACGGTCGCCCGGGCGCTCACCCTTGGCGGTAAAGGTCACCCCTCCGACGCGCTCACAGGCCTCACGCAAAATATCCATATAGGTCGAGGTCACCGAGCCGTCGTTCTCGCTCTTCTTTTCGGTAATAAAATTAAACGTTCTTTCCAAAATAAGCCTCCCGCAGAGTGCGCACGTAGCTCCCGGTATCGTTTATCTCCTCCGACAGCTTAAGCAATCGCGCGGAAAAGGTCGCCCGAAGCTCGCCGTCCTCTATCAGTGCAAGCGCACGGTCGGCAAGACGCGCGTCGTCGTCGGACAAATATCCGTTCTCGCCGTCCTTTATCAGCTCCCGCAGACCGTCCACCGGCGTCCCGACCGTCGGAACGCCGAGCGCGATAGCCTCCAGCAGGCACATCGGCGTGCCCTCCCAGCGCGAGGTCATCAGCATCACGCGGCTGTCACGCAATATTTTGAGCGGATTTTCAACGAAGCCGAGCATCTCCACGTTTTCCGTGAGCCCCGTCTCGCCGATAAGCTCACGAACCCGTCCCTCAAGCTCACCGGTACCGACGATCGCCGCGCGAAGGTCGCCCTTGCGCGCCTTCATCAGGGCAAGGACGCGGATAAGCCGCTCGGGGTCCTTCGGATAGGTCAACCGCCCGAGGTAGACCGCGTCGTAGCCGTATTGCCGCGGGTCGGCATCGGCGCGCGCGTAAAGCTCCGACGTATCGAGCACGTTGCGCAACACCTGGCTCTTTCCCTTCACCGCCGAGCGGAAGGCGTAGCCCTCCATCGCGCTCTCGGAGACCCAGAAGATCCGCCGTGCGCGCTTCGCGGCGTAAAGATAAGCGATCGACCTCGGCGACAGAGCCCGCGAGCCGAAGGCATTATTGTGTATATGCGAGATCAGCGGAATGTCCCGACAGGCAAGCGCGGCGTAAAAGCTTGCACGCATATCGTGCGCGTGGATAACGTCGGGCGAAAGCTCGCGTATCGCGCGGCGCACCCCGCCGACCGACATTGAACTCAGCGGGAAAAAGGCTATTCCCCGCCCGCCGACCGCGTCGCGTATCGCGCCGTCGGGACTGCAATACACCATCTCAAGGTCGGGTGCGCCGCCGGCAAGGGCGCAGATCTGGCACACGACGTTCTCGGCTCCCGAGAAACGGTCGCTGCTCAGCAGGTGCATAACCCGTATCGAATTACTCATCGGCCCCGCCCCCAAAGTAGATATCCGAATATTTCCCGATTATACGATCAAGCGAAAAAGCCTCCGCCGCGGCACGGTTGCGCCGCGAGAGCTCGGCAGGATCGGAATCAAGCATACGCGCCAACGCTCCCGCCATACCGTCCGGGTCGGAGGGAGATACGAGGATGCCGTTCACCGCGTCCTCTATCAGATCGACGTTTCCGCGGATCGCGGAGGCAACGATCGGCAGTCCGCTTGCCATCGCCTCCATCACCGCAACGGGCAGTCCCTCACGGAACGAGGGAAAGAGGAAAACATCCGCCGCCGCGTAAAAATCGGCAACGTCGGTGCGGTAGCCCGTAAGGATCAGTCTGTCCCCGAGCCCAAGCTCGCGGGCGCGCGCCGCGTGCCTGTCGGCAAGCGGTCCCCTGCCGCAGATAATGTAGTATACGCCGTCGCGGTTAAGGCGAGCGACCGCCTCTATCGCCGTGGCGTGGTTCTTGTTTTCGTTTACCTCACCGACCGAGAGGACTACCTTCCCGTCCTGCGGTATACCGAGGCTCCGGCGCAGGTCCTCGCGCACGCCCTGCCGCTCGGCAAAGCGGGACAGGTCGATGCCCACACCGGGAATATAGTGTACCCTGCGCGCGTGAAAGCTCTGCGCCCGCGCAAAGTCCTCGCGATTGATGGTAATGAGGTCGTCGGTAAAGCGCGACAGCCACTTCTCCGCCGGGTAGTATACGAGGCGGTTGAGCATCGGCGCACCCTTATAGAAATGAAAGCCGTGCGCCGTGTAGATCACGCGCGTTCCGCGCCGACGCGCCGAGCGCGCCGCAAGCCGCGCGAGCATTCCGCCCGTCGGCGTGTGACAGTGCACGATATCGTATTCCCCGCCGTCGATCAGTCGCTTCAGCTCACGGTAAGCCCGAAGATTCGCCGTCTTCAGCGGCGAGCGCTCGAACGGAAGGTCAAAGAACTCGTCGCAATAGGGTATGACGCAATCCCCGGCGACGTCGTAATCGTTACGCGCCGCGACCGCCGTTTGCCAGCCGTGCTCCTTGAAAAGCTTGAGATACGGCAGGTGAAACTCCATTATGTGCGTCTTTACGACGGTTGCGACGAACAAAACCTTTTTCATTGTAAATACCTTTCACAGTAGGCAAAGCGATCCGCGACCCGTTCCCTTACTTTGCGCCGTCGTGCGAGAAAACTATGCCGACGGTCTTAAAAAGGATCCTCAGATCAAGTCCCACCGAGCGCTTTTTTATGTAGTCCACGTCATAAACGACCTTCTCCTGCGGGGAAAGGTCGTATCCCCCGCTGACCTGCGCCAGCCCGGTTATCCCAGGCTTGACCTTAAGCCGCTCGCTGAAGCCGTGGACGTGCTTCTCGAACTCGCGGTAAAAGCACTCGCGCTCGGGGCGCGGGCCGACAAGGGTCATACTGCCCGTCAGGGTGCAGAACAGCTGCGGGAGCTCGTCAAGGCGTGTCTTACGCAAAAACCTGCCGACCCGGGTGATCCGGTCGTCAAGGTCACCGCCCGACCACGCCGCGCCCGAGCGCTCGGCGTTCATACGCATCGAACGGAACTTAAGTATCACGAATTTCTTGCCGTTCAGCCCGAGCCTCTCCTGCCGGTAAAAGGCGGGACCTGGCGAAGATATCTTCACCGCCGCACCGATTATCAGCATCGGGATGGCAAGTACGATAAGCGCCAACAGCGACGCGGTAACGTCAAATGCGCGCTTCACAAATGAATAAAAGGGCTTGCGCTCTACCTCCCCGAGGTCCTCTACGTAATAGTGCTCGTCCTCGGCGTAGTCGTAAGGCAGAATGCAGGTTGCCACCGTCGGGTTCTCCTCCACCGTGCAGGGGTCGTTCTCCGCCGGATCAAGGGCTTGTCCGCGCAGTATGCCGTAGCACTTGCCGCAAAGCTGACCGCACCCCTTGACGTAAAAATCACGCCCCGATACGTCGTCGTCAAAGGCGTAGTCGGTCCGTGTGTGACAGATCACACACCGCTCCGCCGACCGTCGGCGTAACCCTTCCTTTTCAAGAACTTTCATAAATATCCGTAGCCTCCGACGTGCCCGAAGGCTTCCTTTCTTGCGCTGTAAAAGCGGTCCGGGAATGCGCTGCCGCGACCCCTCCGCTAAGTTTCCACAATCCCCTATATAATATCATAAATCGCCATTTATGTCAACCCACGAACACGTTCCGGGAGACGCAACTGTAGTGTTACAATAGATGTGAGACTGAAAAAGAAAAAAAGAATAGAAAAAG
>CAYWVC010000038.1:4298-13925 GCA_964461635.1 uncultured Lachnospiraceae bacterium | reverse complement strand
AACACTTTCACGAATAAAAATCAACCCGAAAAAAGGAAAACGCCGTGCGGCGTTTTCCGATTGATGAATTTTATTACAGATTTACTCCAACGTCTCCTCCGCGGTCCCCTCGTAGGTCGGGGGCTCGGGAGATACCGGGGTCTTATTGCGCAACGAGAATATGATAAAAGGCTGTGTCACGTTCACTAATATGGACAGCAGGAGATACGCGACCGCGCGCGAGGGTGCAAAGCACTTATATATTTTATACCAAGCCATATAAAGAAACACGCTGTACGTGATCGCAACAGCCATATCCAGGAGGTATGTTACAGCAACAACAACTATCATAACGATATCCACGGGTGTAAGCGAATCCAACGTAACCGCATCCTCCGTAACCGCGCCGTCTGCCGATCCGTTTACTATCTCATCGGTTGCCGACTCCAAGCCGGCGACGAAAGAAACCGCGCCTCCCACACAGACGTAAAGAATAGAGATCACAACCATAGCTATCATCAGGATCAACAGGATCTTGCTGAAGGGCTTGACCTTCTTATCCCCGTTATTTGCCGAGCTCTTTTCTGCAAGCCGCCCGATAAGAAAAACATTATAAAACGGAATAAACGCCGTTCCGGGGTGCGGCATACCGAATGATTTCATCATTCCCATAACACCGAGCGATTGCAGTACGTAAACCAGCACCGACCATGCCATAGCAATAACGTAGATTATAAGGTACAGCAAAATAATTCCGACAATCATACCACCAACAATTTCCATAGCCATAATTCCTCCATAAATAAAATACAGACAACGCCCGAGCCGACAGCTCAAAGGTCGATATCAACGTAAAGCGGATAATGATCCGATATGCGGTCGAACCACTCGGGATTCAAGCGGTGAAAGCTACGCACCGCAGACTCACAAGCACCCTTTACAAGTATATGGTCGATCGCACGGCAAAATTCGCCCGCATCGCCGCGTGAATAACCCGACGGACCGCACGGATGATGCCCGCGCGTTTCATCGCGAAAGTCCACCGCAAGGTCGTGCACCTCACGCCAACCGTCGGCAAACGCCGTCTCAAGGCAGAGGCTGTTGACCGAGGCATTCAAGTCTCCCATTATAATACCGGGGCAACCGTACCTTTGCATAATACCGTTCATACGTTCACAGGCAAGGCGGATCTGATACGCCCGTGCCTCGTTTGAACTTTTCTGATAGTGCGCCGAGCTCGGATCGGACGATTTCCACCAAAGGTGGGTGGACATTACAGCGAAGGTCGCGCCGCCGTCCTTCTGTTCAAACACGCCGAAGGTGTACGACTTCGTTCCGCCGTTATTGAAGCTGCCGTCAAGCCCGGGAACCGCTTCGGAATATCTGAAAAATCCCGATTCGCGCAATCTGAGCTTATCACGGCGATAGACCATAGGCGTATCCCCGCCCGAGATATATTCGTAATCCGCCCCCGACGTTTTCGCAAGCTCCGCCATCATAAGCTCTGCCATACGCGATGACACCTCCTGAAGTCCCATCACATCGGGCAATATCTCGTTATAGGCTCGCACAAGACCGCCGACGCGGGATTCCGCCGAGCAATCCTCGCCCCGCGCACGCCACGCATCGTTGTTTTTATCACATTTCCACTGATTATTTGACATCAAGCGCATACGGTTATTCCCCCAAAAAGAAGGTGCCGCCCGGACACAGACACTCCGGACGGCTTAATTGTATCACACTTCTTTTGCGAATTCAAGTATTATTTAATATTTTTTCGCCGTATCTCACTCCGACCATGACACCCCGTTGCGGTCAAACGTCAGCTCGGATGAGGACGATGACGACAGCTTTGCCCCCGTTTTGCCAAGGCAGACGACAAAGGCATTCAAAGCGACAGGCATTTTAACGCTTACGACACCGTCGATTACAAGATAGCCGTCCTTTTTAAGGCTTACGCTTCCCTTCGATCCGATCCCCGAGAAGGACGGTGAGCTGTTTACCGACTCGCTGTTATTCATTCCTCCGCTCGGGCCGATCCCGATAACGTATCCTCCAGTATATTTATACCCCTTCTCGGTATCTATCGACGAATCGGCATTTCCCGTGGAGATTATCACCGACCGACCTCCGGAGAACAGGATTCCGTCCCCCGAGCTACGGCTGTTTGAATCAAGTCCGTCGCCGCCCGCATACACGAACAGCGTCCCGCCGGAGATAACTATGCTCTCCCCCGTCGTTGACGTGCCGTTAAGTCCGTCGTCGGTGGATATCACACCAACGTCACCGCCCGAGATCTCCACAAACGAGCCCTCGATACCCTCGTAGCTTCCCGTGACCGACACCGTGCCTCCGGATACGGCGGCTCTGCCGTCTGCGTGGATCGCATCGTCGGCAGAAAACAGTGTAAGAGCTCCGCCCGAGACCGTCACGTTGCCCGTCGGGGTCTCCCCGTTCTCAAGCGTCCCGTCGGCATTTGCGTGGATCGCATCGTCATACGCGGTAATACTGACGGTTCCCGCCGACACCGTGACCGAATTCGCCGCCTTGATACCCTTGGCGGAGACTGAGCTCTTGTCGGGGTTTCCCTCATTCATTCCGCCGCCCATCCCACCGGGACGGCTCCCCATTCCACCTCCGGGTCTGCCTGCCATACCTCCGCCGAAGCCGCCTCCGAAGCCTCCGCCCATTCCGCCGCCGTCGGGAATTTCGGGCGGCTGGACGCCGTTGCCCGTATCGGAGGGCTGAAGCGTATCGGACTGCTCCCCGTCCTCACTGTATTTGGAGTATTTCCCCGTAAGCAAAGTGACGGAGGTGACGTTACTGCTCTCGTCTATGACGACGTCGTACGCCGCGTCTACCGCGTCCCGTGCCGAAAACACGGTAAGGGTGCCGCCGCTTATCAGCACGCTTCCCTTTTGCTTCCCCTTAGAAGACAGCTTGCTGTTTGAGGTCTTTATACCATCGCCCTGCCGAGCGATCAATACGATGTCGCCCGATTCGACCGTTACGCCGTCGTTGCCCTTCAACGCGTTATCGGCGCATTCCACCTGAAGCACGAGATTCTTGACCTTCAGATCATCCTTGGAATGAACTCCGTTATTGTTTTCGGAAACGATATAGAGCTCACCCTTCCCCTGAAGCGAAATATCGCAATCGGCGTACACACACCCGGTATACTCCTCGCTCACCTCGCGCAGATCGTATATATAGTTCTGCGTGCCCTTCTTAGCAGAAAGGACGATTTTGTCACATTCCGAGAAAACCATCGGACACTCGGTATACGAGGTAAGCGAAAGCCCGTCAAGCTCAAGCTCAAGCTTAAAATCCGGGCTCGACGCTACGGTAATATTACCGTAAAATTCTCCCGAAAGCGCGTAAACGCTGTCCTCCGTCATTGTCCCGAACGACAGTGTATTGCCGTTGACCGAGCACAGGCCGCCCGTACCCGAGACACACGTCACGGTCACGGTCGCCGTCCTTTGACTTTCGGCGTCGCGGAAGGTATACGAATCCCCGTCCGACGACTCAAGAACGAAGTTGTATACGTTGCGATCAACCTCAATCTCGGCAGCGTCGGTTACGTCGGCGGACGGCAGATCCGCCTCCGCGGTACTGCCGTCACCCTCCCCCGGTCCCTCGGGAACGTGACAGGAACACAAAATACAAAGCACTGTGAGGATCGCCACGAAAGCAATCACCGCTTTTTTCATAATGACCTCCTTTTCGTTGCCCTGCGGCAACACGAGAATTTTTTAGTCTCAGATCCCGTTTTCGTTATCGGTATGCCGTAAAATCATTATCTCAAGATTTCCGTTTCTTATTCTCAGCTTATCTATGAAATTCTTTTCTTCCGCGTCGTTTTTCAGCACGATATCGTAAGTCAGCTTAAAAAGACTGCCCATATTGGATGTCTTTACCCCCGTCAAGCGGTGCGACGCGGTAAATTCGTCGAACACTTCGTCAAACGCGCCGGTGTAATCAAGATCCTCCGGCACCGTGAGTTTCAGCATGCGGCGACGGTCCTTCCCCTCACGTGCCGAGGTTATGAGCTGAGCCGCGAACAGCATAATACACATAATAACGGTAAAAAGCATTGCGTACGCCAAGTACCCCACTCCGGCGATAAGCCCCGTGCACATAGTCATAAAGATGACTGCCATCTCCTTCGCACTTCCCGGTGCGGAGCGGAAACGCACGAGCGAAAATGCTCCGGCAACCGCCACGCCGATCCCGAGGTTGCCGTTTACCATCATCACGGTTACGCATACAACGGCAGGCAAGAAAAAGAGCGACAGGCGAAGGCTGCGGCTCTCACGCGACTTGAACGAGCAAGCGAGGCAGTATATCGCCCCCGCCAAAAGCGAAATTCCCACGCAAAGGCAAAATTTCACCGCAGTAAGGGTGTTCTGACTGCCGTCACCCAAAATACTGTCGAACAAATTATACATTATCGGACCTCCCCGTTCTCGGCATTGCAAGCATTGCCGTATATGCACGCCCATATTTTGAAAATGAAGTTTTATATATTCTCTCGCGCGACAGCACATCAACGAGCCAAAGCGGAATAGCCCCCGCGACTTTTATTTCCATAAGTATCCGCCCGTCGGAAAGTATCGGCTCTCCCCCGGCGCCGAGGGTCAGATCCACGTCCTCCGTCCGCCAACGGATATCGGTATCAAAGGTTATTCTGAGATCGCGGTCCGCCGCCGAGAAGAACGCCTCACGCGAGCAGGATATCAGCGCCGCGGGTTGCAGCTCGCGGTAATACCGAACGAAGTAAGCTACCTCCGCGCTTATCTGCGAATACGGCTTCGGATCGCGCATAAACTCAAGCGCGTCACATAGCCTCATCGCCTCACGGCGTTTATATACCACAGAATCATATTTTTTCTTGATCTCGACAAACACACGTCCGTCGGGACGCGATACGCCGTAGCTTCTGATACGCAGCTTTTCTTTGTATATCGGTGCCTCGACAGACCTTCTGATGAGTCGGTAATTCGGTGTGTCGTAATAAACGTTGCACACAGTGCTCTTGCCGTATTCATCCGGTACCGTGTGCCGCGCCATCACTTCCCGCACCGTCGCATACTGTCCGGGATCAAGGAGGTATTTCAGCTCGTATCGCTTAAAGCAGCTCAGATATTCCACACGACACCTCCTTTGCACCGTTTACTGAGGTTATTTTACACCAATCGGCTAAAGTCAAACTAAAAAATGCGGAAGATTTTCATTTCTTCCGCATTTTTTATTTTTTCAGTTTAACGCGAAAGCCGATGTGCTCTCCGTCGGGTCTGTAAGCCTCTATATCCGCTCGGTGCGCGACGGCGATCGCCTTGGCAATCGAAAGCCCGATGCCGAAGCCGCTTCCCGCCGTACGTGCCTTATCCGCGCGGAAAAAGCGATCGAAAAGCCGATCCAGCTCGACCGTTTCAACGGCAGAATAGCTGTTCTCAACCGAGAGGCATACGCGGTGTCTGCATACAAGTGTGACCTTTATCTCTCCCGCCGGATCGCAATACTTCACCGCATTGTCAAGAAGTATCGAAACGAGCCTGCGCAACGATGCCTCGTCACCGTCGGTCTCAATATCCGGATCAACGGATACCGTCAGCTTCAACCCCTTTGCCGCCGCGATGCCCGAGAACTCGGATACGGTATCGAGGACGGTGTCGGACAGCGATATACGGGACGTCACGAGCCTCGGCTGATCCTCATCCATCCTCGTCAACGTGACCATCTGCGAAACAAGGTCGGTCATTCTTTCGCTCTCGGCGCGGATATCGTCAAGCCACTCGCTCTTACCAAGCTCCGTTTCGGCAATATCAAGGTCCGCAAGGATCAGCGTCAAGGGCGTTTTGAGCTCGTGTCCCGCATCGGTGATAAACTGTTTTTGCTTGCTATAGCTCTCCGCCGCAGGTCGCACTACCCGCCGTGACAGAACAACGATCAAAAGCAACACGATGGAAAAGCTCAAAGCAAGCACGATGAACACGGCAAGCAGTAAATTCCTCGACTGTGCTCTGTTCATACTTGCATCGACAAACGTCACGGCACTGCGATAGCCGTCGCGGTAGACCTTATAGCGAAAGCTCCGGTACCATCCGCGCTCCTTGCCGCCGACAAGCACCTCGGCGGCGTATTCCCGAGCCGTGCTTTCATCCACCGTATGGATCGCCTCGGTATTGCTTTGCACCGCGTTGCCGTCCTCATCAAACCACACGGTAAAATGTCGGGTGCTGAATCGTGTCTCGCCGTTTATCACACCGTTACCGGCATCGGGCAAGCCGTGATCCTTACCGTTATGCGGCAGCTCCCCGGGGGACGAGCCGAAGGCGTCCGGGAACCTCCCGTTCCCCGACGCGATCGCATCGGTCAGAGTATCAAGGGTCCGATTGTCCGAAACCGTACACAACACGCAGATCAATGAAAATATCAGAGCAAAAACGATTGCAAGCGACAGTGTACAGACGAGGATAAATTTTCTGCGAAGGCGATATATCATATCATCATTCCTCCAGCAGATAGCCCGCGCCGCGCACGAACCGCACCTTGAGCGACGATCCTACGGCATCAAATTTCTTGCGCAGATTTGAAATATGGACCCACACGACGCTCGTATCCACCGTCGTTTCGTAGCCCCAAATATTTGTTATAAGCTGCTCGGTGGAGATAACCGTGCCGGGGTGACACATCAGCAACTCAAGTATACTGAATTCCTTGCCGCCGAGAGTCAGGGACACGTCTCCGACCGACAGCTCGTAGGTCGATCGGTTAAGCACGGTATTGCCGAGGGTTATCAGATCTGGGGTGAAATTGTCTTTTCGCCTAAGCATAGCCCGCACACGGGCAAGAAGCTCCTGCGTTGAAAACGGCTTGGCAAGGTAATCGTCCGCCCCCGCGTCAAGCCCCTCCACACGTTGGGATATCTCCGACCTTGCACTCAAAAACAGCGCGGGGGTGCTGTCGCCCTCCTGCCTCAGCCTTCGGAGCACGCCGAGCCCGTCCGTTCCGGGCATCATTATATCAAAAACGTATCCGTCGTATTCACCGTTTACGGCGTAGTCGTAAGCGTCGTTCCCGTTACTAACGCCGTCGGCCGAATATCGGTTAGTCTCGAATATATGGATAAGCGACCTCAACAGTCGCGGATCGTCCTCGGCTATAAGCAATCTCACAGACGCCACCTCCCGATATTTTTAAGATGATTCTATCACGGATACCTAAAATCAGGCTAAAGGCTTTTTAAACATCATAAAGAAGCTGACGAGAAGCAGTATGCAGCTGCACCATATAGCGCGGTAGCCGAGCATTGCGGTCATAAGGCTCCCGATTCCGGCACCGATCGCAAACAAAAGGATTATGGCAAAATAGGTCAATGCGGTGCGCAGATGCTTCTTTTCACGCGTGTGAAGATACTCGTTAAGCGCGACTGTGCCGTTCCGAATATTTCCGATGCACATCGTGCTGGCGTATACGTTTCCCTCCACCGTGGAAAAGGTCTGCACCTGCATTGCGCAGACGAATGATATCGCGGCATTGGCAAACGGGGTCAGCACCTCCGGCAAAAATCCGACCGCAAACAGTATAACGATCTCGCACGCCACCGTGATCTGCCGCCAATGCAATGCCTCCGCCGCCGAGAAACGTCGGCGGATCTGCTCGGCAACTATGACCCCGAGGAAAAACGCCGTCAACGGAACAAGGTATTTTAGGCACCTCAGCCATTCGCCGCGGAACAGCGACGTGCTCATCAGCACGATGTTGCCGGTCTGCGCATTTGCGAACACCCCGTCACGGCAAAAATATGTATACGCATCCTGAAATCCGCCCGACAGGATCAAAAAAACCGCCACCGACAACGAATCGGACATCTGCGCCGTTTTTGGCTTTCCGTTACCCATCACGCACCTCCTCGCCAAACGCAAGCTTGATAATTTTTTGTCACACTTAGTATATCACATCCGATCCCGTTTTGCAATCGTCGTATATACAGTAATCAAGCCGCGAATCTTGCGTTTTTCATATGAAAATGACGAAAAGTCGGGGACAAACCTCTTTCCAAAGGATATCCCCGACAAAAATCATTCGGCGGTCTTATAATACGCAACCGCAAGGTCCACTACCATACCGTAGCTTGCCGACCCCGGGGTCCCCTGAAGTTTAAGATAAGTGTCGTTCACCGCCCCCGAGACCGAGGCTACGATATTGTTATCGTATTTTTTGAAAAATTCATTGAAGGCGTACTCCTCGGCGGTAACCTCATCCGCCCTCATATCAAGGGTGGCGTTGTAATCCTTCACCGCGATGGCGCGCTTCATATAGTAGTCCAAAGCCTCCGCTGTCTCGGCGCAGCCCTCTATCGCGGCGGCAAGCGCCGTATCCGACTCCATAGCCTCCAGCAGCTGTACGTATTTTTCGACCTTAGTGCCGTTGCTTGCCTCAAAGCTCTTAAGCGCCGCCGATGCCGTCGGGTCGCCCTCTACAAGCTCAAGGAACGCCGCAAAATCATAGCACTTATACCCCGTCACCGCGGTATAGTAGGCATTCGTAACGTACTCAAGCATCATAAGGTATCCCGAATACCGCACGTAGCTCTCGTCCGATGCCGAACAAACGAGGAAGGCGACGAAGTTCGCCTCATCCTCTCGGGCAATACCGCGCTGATGCGCGAGCTCGTGTGCCGCCGTAAACGGAAGAGTATAATCGGGAAAGGCAACGTTCAGATTAGCCTCGCCGGTGAAATAGCTGTATACTCCGGTAATATGCGTGTATGACATAAGCTCACTGAGCATCACGGGCTTCAGCCGGCTGTTCATCGGCTGTATAAACTCATATTCGCCGTAGGTCTTGTCGTACGCCTCCAGCAGCTTACCGTTCATCTCACTGAAGGTATAAGGCATAATCGAAAAGCCGTCGTCGCCGTAGACTATCCCCTCCGCCTCGGCATTGACCAGCTCGGTCAGTCGACGTGCGGTATCGCGCAGTTCCTCGGTCGATACGGGCGATTTCTCTATCCCGAGCCGCTTATCGAGCGTGGAGGTATAGTATCCCGTTCCGAAGCCGAGCGTATAAAGTATCACCAGCACGACCGCGATCGAGAGTATCTTACCCGAGAACACGAGGATGCTTCGCCACGATCCGCTGAAATACTTATTCGCCACTATAAACAACGCCACAAAAGCCGGGATCAACAGTATCACGATGATCTCTGCGATCGAAAACGGCACGATCCCGCTGATGAAAGCCAAGGTCGCGCGAAACGGTGCGCCGAAATAGCGGCTCATAAAATTCGCGAAATCCTCGTTCAGCACGGCGATCAGGTACACGATAAGCGACAGTCCCCCGACCGTATAAAGGATCCTCCACCCCCATCCGAAGCGCGGAGCCTTCCGATTTTCGGCTTCCGCGTCGGAGGCGAGATCCGCCCGGGGCTCGGCTTCACACGGCTCCGCCGACCGAGGAGGCTCGGGGAAATTTTCTTCGCTTTTATCTTTGTCGTTCTTTTTCACGTCACAAATTCCTTTCATTCATAAGTATCTATGCCCGAGGCTCGGCAAAGCTCCACCATATCGTCGGGCAAGCGCGAGCTTACGGTCGTGCGCTCGCCGTTGCAGAGGGTGAAGGACAGGCTCTGCGCGTGCA
>CAYWVC010000038.1:0-4198 GCA_964461635.1 uncultured Lachnospiraceae bacterium | reverse complement strand
CTTACGGTCGTGCGCTCGCCGTTGCAGAGGGTGAAGGACAGGCTCTGCGCGTGCAGAGCGTGCCTTCCGATAAGCGGAGAAGCCGTACCGTACAGATCGTCCCCCGTAACGGGATGCCCGATCGAAGCAAGATGTACCCTTATTTGATGCGTCCTGCCGGTATAGGGAAAGACCCGCAAAAGGCTTCTGCCGCCGCCCGTGGCAATGACCTCGTACCCCGTTTCGGCGTATTGTGCGCCCTCGGCGTCAAAGTCGCACGTCTCGCGGACTATTATACTCTCGGCACTGCGGCGAAGCGCCTTGATCACCCTTCCGGAGCCCGACATCTCCCCATCCACAACGGCGAGGTACACCTTCTCAAACCCACCGCGTTGCAGTTCCGCGGAAAAGAGCGCCGCCGAACGTGCATTTCTCGCCACCAGCACGACTCCGCTCGTGTTGCGATCAAGCCGCACGATAGGGCGAAAGACAAACGGAAGGTCGGCGTACCGATACGCCAAGGCGTTTGCCAAGGTATCGCAAGCGTGCCCGTGTGACGGATGAGTCGGCATATACGGCGGCTTATCCGCGACCACGGCGTCGCCGTCCTCGTAGAGTATCCCGATCGGCAGATCGGCGGGCACCGCGGCGGGGCTTGACCGCTCGTCCTCGTAGCGAAGCGAAATAACGTCCCCGGCATGAAGCCGCCGAAGCACGTTCGAAAATTCGCCGTTGACCTCGATCCCCCGATCGACGGTCTTAAGATGCGATATCAGCCTTGAGGAGAGTCTCAGCCTTCGCAAATAGGTGCGCAAAAGCAAGCCCTCGCCGTCGGCTCCGACAGTAAAATCCATTTTAAGCGTAACGGCGCCGAAGGTGCCGAGATCCCCCTTTCAAGAAACGTTTTTTCGGGCAAAGCCACCCGCTCACGTATATTATATCACGTTTCGCGGCGCAATACAAGACTTGCCGTGTGTAGATACGGTGAAGTTATTCGTTTTTGTCGGTTGACATCAAGTGCGAAGCGTGATATACTTTAATTCGAATTTTTTCGACATTATCTTTAATGAAACGGGGCTAATCGTGAAAGCGGAAAAAGGAAAAAAGCTTACGCCGAAGCGCGCGGCAATATTTTTGTCGGGTCTGTGCTCGTTCGCGTATTTTACGAGCTATATATCAAGGTACACCTTCACCGTCTGCATATCGGAGCTGACGAGCGACTCGGTCGGTCTGCTGACCGAGGAACGCGCGGGGCTTATCGGTATGTTGCTGTTCGTGTTCTACGGATGCGGTCAGCTCGTCAGCGGCATACTCGGCGATCGGGTAAAGCCCGAGATCCTCGTCGGCATCGGCATCTGCGGCAGTGCGGTCTGCAACCTGCTGTTGCCGTTTGCGATAGGCTCGGTCCCTGCCCTTGCGGTGCTTTGGAGCGTCAACGGCTTCGTGCAGTCAATGTTTTGGCCTCCGCTTGTGAAAACAGTCTCGGTAATGTTGCCGAGAAAAAACTATAATGCCGCAACTCTTGCCGTTTCGATAGCCGCACATGTGGGCAACGTAGTGCTGTACGTAGCTTCGTCCTTCTTCATAGGAACGGTGGGGCGTTGGCAGCTCGTTTTTGCCTTTGCGGTCGCGGTATGCGCCGTTACCCTTACCGTATGGATCGTCGGGATAAGATACTTCAAGCGGTACGCGCCGTTGCCCGAGGGCGACGGGCACCCAGGCATTGCAACGGATGCGCAAACGGCGGATGCTCCCAAGGAGCGCGGCGGGCTCGCTCGGGCGATCCTCGGATCGGGATTTCTGATGCTCGTCGGCGGGATAATACTTCAAGGGGCGCTTAAGGAGGGTGTGACCGCATGGCTCCCGAGCTACGTGCGCGACGTTTACTCGCTCAGCGCCGGCACCGCGATCCTCGGCAATATAGCTATTCCGATCACTAGCATCGTGTGCATTCTCGGCATCGACGTGCTATACTCAAAATTGCTGAAGAACGAAGCCCTCGGCAGTGCGGTTATGTTCGGCATCGGCGCGACCTTCGCCGCGATCACGGCGTTCGTGCCCGATCTGCCGCAGATCACCACCGTTATCTGCGCGGCAATGATAACCGCAAGTATGCACGGGGTGAACCTCTGCCTGATCGCATATATGCCGGGCAGATTTGCAAGGTACGGCAAGGTCTCCACCGTGTCGGGCATTACGAATGCCTGCGCCTACGTCGGTTGCTCGGTCTATATGTACGGCATATCGCTTATCGAATCGCAATCGACACGTGCGCTGACGTGGTTCATTATCCCGGCTGTCGGCTTTATCTTTTGCATAGCTGCCCTCCCCGCTTGGCTCAGGTTCTGTAAGAGATCGTAATTATATAAGTAAAAAACGCAAACAACCGCCCCCGTTTTGGGGGCGGTTGTTTTGCCATTTCACTCTTATTCTCGCGAATATTTTCCCGCTCGGATAAGCGTTGTTTATGATACAGGGCCGTTTCTTTGACCGTCGGTCTTATTATTCCCAGCCCTCTGTCGTCAGCTCCGCTTTTAACTCCGCGGGCCAGTTTTCAGGGTAGATTACCTCTTTAAAATAGCCTACAAACATGGTTTCATAGCTATTTATCTTACTAAAGGAGAGCCCGCTCAAATCAATTTTTTTAATACCACAATAATAAAACATATTGTCAAAAGAAGTCGTTTCACTTGTATCAAAATTTTCAAACCGAATTTCCTTAACCGCACCAGACAAATGGAAGTCCGCGGCGTTAGAATTTCCAGGCTTATAGTACTGTACGCCCAGCCCAAGCCCAAACGCGAATCCCACTTGAGTGCCTTCATTCTTGTAGCACATTCTGTTATTACTCAAAACATAATAATCGACCAAATATGCTCTTTCGTCCCTTAAAAGACCTTCATTTCCTACTACGCCATAAGACTTTTCATAGTTTGGATTTTTCTTGTATACTGCGTATACTTCGACTTCGGAATATGAACTTTCATAATCCACTTCCAATTGTGATGCATTAATAGAATGGATATAGTCGTCTTTATAGCCAAAAACAACCTTGTCCATATAATATTCATATCCGTTAAAGCTGTATCTTATATAGTTTGTAAACACCTCTATCGTTTCTTTAGCAGAATGCAGAATATTGGCGTCAATTTCTGTCGTCGGCTGGTCTCCGCCGCAATGGGTGCACTTGCCGGTCTTGCGATCATAATCATGTCCCAATGCGGGAATTTCAACCTGCGGCTCAGTCCAAACGGTTTTTTCTTCAGTAGAACACCGTGTGCAATATTTACCGTTGGTCAGACCTGCTTCGGTACAAGTCGCCGCTTTGCCTTTGCCTTCGACCTCCTGATGTCCCAAAGCGGGGATCTCGGTGATCTCGCGGTAGTTCTTGCATTTAACACACCATTTTATAACATAACCGGGTTCTGTGCAGGTAGGATTCTTTTTGAATTCATCACCCATAGTATGATTCCCGTCGCAATCGGTCTTCAACTTATGATCAACCAGCACTTTGCCACATATAGCACACTTGATAACCAAATATGTTCCGTCATCGCGATTTTCGGTTGTTGCCGCACCCGTTACACAAACGTGATTGGGGTTAACAGCCGGATTCTCGGAACAGCACAGACATTTTTCAAGATCGTTCTGCGCGCCGAAATAATGCTGCCCGTATTTCGATCCATTATCGGTAAATGTCTTGAACGTCATAATATTGCCGATCTCGGTCTGACTTTGACGGAACTTGGCATTCGTAGCCGTTAAGCTGCCTTGGGCGCTACCACCTTCATTATTGGGCAACACCGTTTCATTTAAGTTGGCAACAAATCCGCACACCTCCAAGTTCCCCTCGGTCAGCGTCAAATCGGATACAAAGCCGAACAGTTTCACATCGCCCACAGCACCGGCGCAGTTGACGGTGACGGAGCTGAATTCGCCGTTGAACACAATGTTCGTGCCGGTTCCGCTATAAGTAATCGCAGGCATATCCGCTACCTTATCAAATGTCAGTGAGGAAATATCCAGACCGCATTGAACAGTAAACGGAAGATTAGGAATTCCTGCATTCGAAAGCAGATAATACGAGTATTTAGCATCGGCATCGTATGTAAGAGATACCGCCCAATAATTGCTGTAAGTGCCGGCTTCGTCTTTTTCGTACTTGGTTCCGTCTGCGTGCGCGATAACGCTCCCCTTGTCGTTCACCGCAAGGAATCTG
>CAYWVC010000037.1:0-13930 GCA_964461635.1 uncultured Lachnospiraceae bacterium | reverse complement strand
GACGAATGAGCAGTGCCAAGTTAAAGCTTGAGGGGAAAACTTTTGTAAAAGAAAGTTTCCCCCAAGCTTTTATTTCGCGTTTTAAGCCGTACTGCCGTTCATATACTCTTCGAGCTCGCTTTTAATGACAGATACCTGCGGGCCGTATACTATCTGAATACCGTTGCCGTGACGAATCACGCCCGCGGCACCGCTTTGCTTCAGCACGTCATCGGCAACCAGCGTCTCGTCCCTGACCGTCACGCGCAGGCGGGTCGCACAGCTGTCGAGGTTCAGAATATTATCCCTTCCGCCGAGCCCCGAGAGTATAAGCCCGGATCTCGCGTCATCATTTTCCTTGCCCGACGGCGAGCCCTTATTTTTCTTCTCATTCACGTCGGCGCGGCTGTAGAGGCGCGTTTCCTCGCCGTCCGACTCCCTGCCCGGCGTCACGTAGTTAAAGCGCCCGATCATAAACCTGAAGATCAGGAAATACACCGCAAAATACACGATGCCGACGGGCAGGATCCAAAGCCAATGCGTCTTTGAGTTCCCCTGTATCACTCCGAAGAGCACGAGGTCTATAATACCGCCCGAAAAGGTCATCCCCACACCGACACCGAGAATATGCATCAGCATATACGACAGCCCCGCAAGCACACAATGGATCGCATAAAGCGCCGGCGCAACGAACAGAAAGGTAAACTCAAGCGGCTCGGTAATGCCGGTTATCATTGAGGTCAGCGCCGCCGAGAGCAACAGTCCGCCCGCAACCTTTCGCTTCTCGCGTCTCGCGCGGCTGTACATCGCAAGCGCCGCCCCCGGCATACCGAAGATCATAAGCGGGAACTTTCCGCTCATAAAGCGCGTTGCCGAGACCGAAAACTCAACGGTCGAGGGTGAGGCGAGCTCGGCAAAGAAGATATTCTGCGCTCCCGATACGGTCACTCCGTCGATCACCATACTGCCGCCGAGCCCGGTCTGCCAGAACGGAAGGTAAAAGACGTGATGCAGACCGAACGGTATCAGGAGCCGCTCAATAAATCCGTAAAGCAAAGTACCGATATAGCCCGAATTAAGCACAAGCTCGCCAAGCGCATATATCGCGCTCTGCAAGAACGGCCAGACGAAGTACATAATCGCGCCGACGATTATAAACACGAGCGTTGATATGATAGGCACGAAACGCGTTCCGCCGAAAAAGGATATCACGTTCGGCAGCTTGATCTTGTAAAAGCGGTTATGCAGAAAGGCTACGCCG
Organism: uncultured Lachnospiraceae bacterium; assembly: GCA_964461635.1. Lineage (GTDB taxonomy): Bacteria > Bacillota > Clostridia > Oscillospirales > CAG-272 > RGIG3994. The sequence continues at coordinate 12,690 of CAYWVC010000037.1, read as the reverse complement.
AGCCCGACGATAATGCCGCCGAAGACCCCGATCTCAAGCGACCGGATGCCCACAACGTCGGTCAGCGTCCCCTCCGGCATAGATCCGTCGGTCAGCTTGCCGCTCAGGGTCAGCATCGCGTTTATCGTTTGGTGCATAACGAAGAAGGCGATCGCCGCCGACAGGGTAGCGGTGCCCTTCTCCGCCTCTGCCATACCGAGCGCCACACCGAGTGCAAAAAGCAGGGGCAGATTGTTAAAAATGACCGAGCCCACGTCGGACATAACCGTAAAGACGGCATATGGCACCGTACCCTCTCCGAGCAATCCGACAAGCCCGTATGCCTCAAGCATCGTCTGATTGGTAAGTGACGAGCCGACACCGAGCAAAAGCCCCGCGATCGGCAAGAGTGCGATCGGGAGCATAAACGCCCGACCGATCCTCTGCAAGACGCCGAAAGCCGCACCGCCGCGCCCTCTTCCGCTTCCTCTTTCTCTGCGCGGTGCATCCGCTCTGCCCGAAGCATTCATCTTAGTACGCCCCCGATCATTTTTTATACCTCAGCACCGCACTTTCTCCGCCCTTGACCTCGCCGAGCGACAGATCGACCGAACGAAGCGCGTCGGGATCGGTGATCAGCACGGGGGTTATCGTCGGCAAGCCCTCGGCGCGGATAAGCTCAAGATCGGCACGTGCAAGCGGGTCTCCCTGCCGCACACGGTCGCCGACCTTCACAAGGCTCTCAAACCCGCGCCCGCCGAGCCTTACCGTATCTATCCCGATATGAACGAGGACGTCAAGCCCGTCGTCGGAGCCTATCGAATAGGCGTGGCGCGTGTCGGCAACCGATTCCACCACCCCGCTGACCGGGCTGTAAAAGCTCCCCGATGACGGCTCGACCGCAAACCCGTCGCCAAGCATCCTGCCGGCAAACGCCGCATCCGGCACGTCGTCAAGCGGCAGAGCCATACCGTCCGCCACGGCAAGGACGGCTTTTCTTTTTCCGTTTCCGAAGATCAATGAATATCTCCCCCTTCAGTCAGTTTCAGCATTCAAGTATCTTTTCTCGCATAGGAAGTATACGCGACGGCGCTACCGAAAGCTCGTCGACCCCCATTGATACAAACCGCGATACCAGACCGTCGTCCGAGGCGAGCTCACCGCAGACCCCGATCCACTTTCCGCACCTATGCGCCGCGCGGGTCGCAGTGTCGATGAGTCGCATAACCGGCTCAAGATTATCCCGACACAGCTGTGCAAGCGCGGGATTCTGCCGATCGGCGGCAAGCGTATATTGGATAAGGTCGTTCGTCCCGACCGAAAAGAAATCGGCCTCCCGCGCAAGCTCGTCGCTCATAATCGCCGATGCCGGAGTCTCTATCATCACCCCGAGCGGTATATCCTCCGCAAATTCGCGGCATTCGTACCTCAGCTCGTTCCGCACCTCGACGAAGAGCTGTCTGACCTGCCGCACCTCCTCCGCCGACACCACCATAGGCAACATTATCATAACCTTGCCGAAGGCGGAGGCACGGCAGATCGCGCGGAGCTGGGTCTTGAACACCTCGGGTCGCGCCAGACACAGCCGAACGGCACGCATACCGAGCGCGGGATTTTCCTCACGCGGCATCGCAAAATAGTCCGCCTGCTTGTCGGCTCCGATATCAAGCGTCCGGATAACCACCGGTCTGCCGTGCATATTGCCGACGGCGCGGCGGTAAGCCTCAAACTGAGCTTCCTCGCTCGGATAATCGCTTGACGCAAGGTAAAGGAACTCGCTTCGCATAAGCCCGATCCCCTCGGCATCGTTGCGGTACGCCGTCTCCGCCTCCTCGGGAGAGCCGACGTTGGCGTAGAGCCGTATCCGTCGCCCGTCGCGCGTGACCGTTTGACGGCCGATAAGACTGCGCAGTCTTGCCTCCTCGTTTTCCCGCTTTTTTTGATCCTCGGCATAGCGGTCAAGCTCGTCGATCCCCGGACTGATTATAAGAACCCCGTGCTCGGGATCGATCAACGCCTCCTCACCGTCGTATTCACGGCTTATCTCGCCGGTTGATACCAACGCCGGAAGCCCAAGCGCACGGGCAAGGATCGCGGTGTGTGAATTTGCCGATCCGCCGAAGGTCACAAAACCGACCAAGCGGCTCCGGTCAAGCTTGACCGTTTCCCCGGGGGAAAGGTCGTCAGCCACAAGGATGTACGGCACGTCCGACTCGGGCAGCTCGGTGTCACACCCGCCCGAAATGATTCGGCAGATCCGCTCGGAAAGAAACCTTACGTCCTCCGCGCGCGAGGCGAGGTATTCGTCATTCAGCTCGGAAAAGGTCCGCGCCACCGTCTCTCCCGCTTGCCGCACGGCGGCAGCTGCGCTCATACCCTGCGAAATAAAGCTCTCCGCCGCGCCGCGAAGCTCGTCGTCCTCAAGGAGCATACCGTGTATTTTGAATATCTCGGCTTCCTCCCTGCCGACCCGCTCCGCCGTGTTTTCGTAAAGCTCGTTGAGCTGATCCTTCGCGGTGTCGATCGCCGCGGCAAGGCGGGACAGCTCCTCCTGCGGAGTTTTCGCGGGAGCTTCGCCGTCGCTCCCGGCACCGGGCCGCACGAGAAAGCGGAGCCTTCCCTTTGCCATTCCCCGCGATATTCCGTTGCCGCGTATTTTTACGGACTCGTGTGTCATCATCATATGCCGCCCGATCAACCTATGCTCTCGCGGCAAACGCGTTTGAGCGCCTGTGCCGCCGTCTCCTCGTCCTTCCCGGTCACCGAGAACTCAAGAACGTCGCCGTGCCGCGCACCGAGCCCCATAACCGCGATAAGGCGCTTGCCGTCGGCAACACTGCCGTCTTTTCTTATCGTAACCTCCGAGGAAAATTTCTTCGCGCAGGTAACGATGGCCCCCGCGGGTCTGGCGTGGACCCCGTTGACGTCACCCACGGTAACTGAAAAATTTATCATTCCGATACGAAATACCTTTCCGCCGACGGATGTCCCCGTGCGGCTCTTTCATATTATATTTTTGGGGCAAAAACGTCTTGCATATTCACAAAATGCGAAAAATTTTACTTTTACCCTCCGTCACCGTCATTGACAAATACACCGAGCCGTTGTATAATGTTATATTGGTATTTAAGATGTCCCAATATACGATCTTGGATATTAATATCTGTAAATTTGAAAAAGGAGGTGCTGAATGCAACCAGTATACGTAATCCTTATCGGTGTAGCCGCGTTGCTCGTCGGTGCGGCGATCGGAGTTTTTGCCGGGATACTCTACCGCAAAAAGATCGGTGAAAAGCAGATCGGATCGGCTGAGGAAGAGGCAAAGCGCATCGTAGCCGACGGTCAGAAGCAGGTCGAGACTATGAAAAAGGAAGCTCTGCTTGAAGCGAAGGAAGAGATCCTTCGTCAGCGCAACGATGCCGACCGAGAGATCAAGGAAAGGCGCAACGAGGTCACGAGGATCGAGCGTCGTATCACCCAAAAGGAAGAGAGCCTTGACAAAAAGTCGGAACAGCTTGAAGCAAAATCCGAGCAGCTTGACCGCAGCATTCGTGACAACGAAGCGGCAAAAGCCGAGATTGATAAGGTTCTGAAACAGCATTTGAAGACCCTGGAGGAGATCTCCTCCATAAGCGTTGAAGAAGCGAAGGATCAGCTCTTCAAGCGCGTTGAATCCGAGACCCGCTACGAGCTCGCACAGCGAATGGTGGAGCTTGAGGAGCAGTTCAAGGAGGAAGCCGACGCCAAGGCACGCAACATCATCGCGCTTGCGATACAGCGCTCCGCCGCCGATCAGGTCGTCGAATCGACCATTTCCGTCGTCGCTCTTCCCAGCGAGGAAATGAAGGGCAGGATAATCGGCCGCGAGGGACGCAACATTCAAAAGCTTGAAACCCTTACGGGCGTTGAGCTCATCATCGACGATACCCCCGAGGCGATCACCCTCTCGGGCTTCGATCCCGTAAGACGCGAGGTAGCTCGCATCGCACTTGAGAAGCTCATTTCGGACGGACGCATCCACCCCGCAAGAATCGAGGAAATGGTGGACAAGGCGACCCACGAGGTCGACGCCGCCATCAAGCAGGCGGGCGAGCGCGCTACGTTTGAGGTCGGAGTGCACGGAATCAACGCCGAGCTCGTAAAGCTGCTCGGTCGGCTCCGTTACAGACAGAGCTACGGTCAGAACGTCCTTCAGCATTCGGTCGAGGTAGCCTTCCTCGCCGGAATTATGGCGGACGAGCTTGGTATCGACAGCACGCTTGCCAGACGCGCGGGCTTGCTCCACGATATCGGCAAGGCATTCCCGCACGACGTTGAGGGCTCGCACGTTGAGATCGGCGTGAACGCCGCGAAAAAGTACAAGGAAAGCCGTGAGGTGGTACACGCCATCGAAGCGCACCACAACGACGTTGAACCGAAAACTATGGTAGCAGTGCTCGTACAGGCAGCCGACGCTATCTCCGCCGCAAGGCCCGGTGCCCGTCGCGAGGACCTTGAAAACTACATCAAGCGCCTTGAGAAGCTTGAGGAGATCGCCGTAAGCTTCGAGGGTGTCGAAAAAGCATTTGCAATTCAAGCCGGACGCGAGATCCGCGTTATGGTCAAGCCCGAGTCGGTGAACGACGAGGCTATGAAGGTCATCGCACGTGAGATGGCGCAGAAGATCAAGAACGAGGTCAAGTACCCCGGTCAGATCAAGATCAACGTCATCAGGGAGAGCCGTGCGGTCGACTACGCAAAATAAGCTCCCAACCGATTATTCACAAGGCTCGTCGATCGACGGGATGATATAAATCAACATAAAGCCGAACAGATATCATCCGCGGTTATTCCGCGTTGTGTATAAAAGGCAAGGCTCCCGTTGGGATAACCCCAACGGGAGCCTTGCCTTTTATACATTATTTATTCTTTAGCTTCGACAGCCTCAAACTCCGATACCGCAAGGTACGCCTCTCCACCGCGGATATAAAGCACACCCTCCCCGGTAGAATATTGTGAAGCTTCGCCCGCCGCGCGAACCGTGACGCGCCCGGGAGCCGCTAACGTAATAAGGTCGGCGTGACCGGCAAGCACGGTTATCTGCCCCGCCGCCGTCGGAAGGGTGACCGATTCGGCATCAAGGCTCGGTCCCCGACGGTCGGGAAAGCTTACGGTCAATTTAAACGTACTGCTCATTTTGCCAGCCTTCTTGCCTTCTCACGAGCGGCATCTATATTGCCGACCATAAAGAACGCCTCCTCGGGCAGATCGTCGCATTTACCCGCTATGATCTCCTCAAAGCTGCGCACGGTATCCGCGCGTGAGATAAATACGCCCTCAACGCCCGTGAACGATTCGGCAACACCCATCGGCTGGGACAGGAAGTTTCTGATACGCCTTGCCCGAGCGACCGTCTTGCGGTCCTCCTCCGACAGCTCCCCGATGCCGAGAATGGCGATGATGTCCTTGAGCTCGTCGTAGGTCTGAAGACAACGGCGAACCGCCGTCGCGACCTCGTAATGCCTCTGCCCGACGACCTCGGGCGTAAGCATAGCCGAATCGGATGCCAGCGGATCTATCGCGGGGTAGATGCCCTGCTCCGCCACCGCGCGTGAAAGCACCGTCGTTGCATCAAGGTGCGGGAATATCGCAACGGCGGCAGGATCGGTCGGGTCGTCGGCGGGCAGATAGACTGCCTGAACCGAGGTGACCGAGCCGCGGCCCGTTTTAACGATCCGCTCCTCTAACATTCCTATCTCGTCGGCAAGGGTCGGCTGATATCCCGCCACGCCCGGGCGACGCCCGAGCAGTGCCGAGACCTCGTTCCCCGCCTGCACGTATCTGAATATATTGTCTATAAAGAGCAAAACGTCCTTGCCCTCATCCCTGAACTGCTCGGCAACGGTAAGACCGGTAAGTGCCACGCGAAGGCGCGATCCGGGCGGCTCGTTCATCTGACCGAATACAAGCGCGGTATTAAAGAGCGCGCCCGACATCTTCATATCGATCAGAAGGTCGCTTCCCTCCCTTGATCGCTCGCCGACGCCGGTAAAGACCGAGCACCCGCCCGAGTAGCGCGCAACGTTTCGCGTCAGCTCCATAACGAGCATAGTCTTTCCCACGCCCGCGCCGCCGAACAAGCCGATCTTCGCACCCTTGGCGTAAGGGGTCAAGAGGTCTATCGCCTTAATGCCCGTCTCAAAGAGGCTGACCGAGGCGTCTATCTCCGAGAAGGACGGCGGGGCACGGTGAATGGGAAGGGTCGGAGCCTCTATCTCCGGTCCCCCGTCGGCGGGTCTGCCGAGAACGTCCATAGCTCGCCCGAGCACGGCGCGCCCGACCGGGACCCTTATACAATCTCCGGTCAAGGTCACGGGATCGCCGACCTTGATCCCGCCCGTCGGGTCAAGCGCGATACAGCGGACGGTGCTGTCGGCAAGCTGCATAGCTACCTCAAGCCCGACCTCACCGCAATAGAGAAGCTCGTAGAGCTCGGGTGCCCGCCCGTAATACTTTACGTCGGCAACGGGACCGCTTACACGTGTTATAACAGCGTCGTCTTTCAATATGTTCACCACCCTTTTACAGTGCTCCGAGATGTAGCAAATCCCGGGAGCCTTGAATAACATTATAGAGCAGGACTCGGCACACGGCACCGAGCCGTAAGCCTCACGTCCAAAAAATTCACGCAATTATAAATATTTGTACCGCCGCAAGGCGAAGGAGCGAAGATCAGATATGGCTTATAAGATCTACGTCGATCAGGGACACAACCCCGTAAATCCCAACGCAGGTGCGGAGGGTAACGGACTTCGCGAGCAGGACCTCGTTTACACCGTCGGAATCCTTCTCGGGGCACTTTTAGAGGAGAACGGCAACTTTGAGGTGCGCCTCTCCCGCCCCGATCCGACCGCGCAGATCGGAAGCTCCAACACCTCGTCACTTCGGGCGCGTACCGAGGAAGCAAATCAATGGGGTGCGGACTACTTTATCAGCCTTCACGCCAATGCCTCCACGATCAGCTCGGCATCGGGGAGCGAGGCGCTCGTGTACAGATCACCGTCGGTCGCATCAAGGCTCGGAAGCGCCATTCTCATAGGCTTGAACGGCACGACCGGGCTTGCCGACCGTGGCGTGCTTGAGCGTCCGGGGCTCTACATTCTGCGAAAGACCGCGATGCCCGCCGTGCTTCTTGAACTCGGCTTTATCACAAATCCCCGCGATGCGGCTCTTATGAACACCGATCCCGAGGCTTTCGCCCGCGGAATATATACCGGAATACTTGAATTTTTAGAGCTCTGAGTGCCCGCGTGCCGCCTTGACAAAGGTCGCAAAGATCCCGGCAAAGCGCGTCTCATCGCGATATATCATCTCGGGGTGCCACTGCACGGCAAGAAGGAAGCCTCCCTCCGTGCGCTCCAATGCCTCCACCGTGCCGTCGGGAGACGTCGCAGAAACGGCAAGACCGTCGGCGACCCGCTTCACCGCCTGATGATGATAGCTGTTAACCGGAATATCCCCATCGGTGCCGACAGCCGCGGACAGAAGCGAGCCCGCGAGCACGTTAACGGTCTGCGGTGCTCCGCCGCCCGTCTGACGGTGCCCCTCAATATGCTGATACAAGCTGCCTCCGAGGGCAACGTTGATAAGCTGTATTCCGCGGCAAATGCCGAGGATCGGCTTGCCCGAGGCATTGAAACGTGAGAAGAGCGCAAGCTCGAATTCATCGCGCTCGGCACTTATCTCTACCGAGTCGAATTCCACCCGCTCACCGTAGTACCTCGGATCCACGTCGGCGCCCCCCGCGAACAGGAGACCGTCAAGCATATCGCAATATTCGTCAAGACGGTTTCCGTCGACGGTGTGCGGCAGAAAAACAGGGATTCCGCCGGCGTCAAGGATCGCCTCGGCATAATTTTCACGCATCTTTATCACCCGTTCGGAGACCGACGGAGTGATACCTATGATCGGGCGCATATCGGAGGTCATTCGGCAGCGCGAGCGCGGGTTCTGCCGAGCACGTGGATCAGTGCCTTTGACAGCGCGGCTCCGACGGCGGTACAGACCGCCGCCTCAATCAGCGCGTTAAAGGTAATCAGCGCCGTGATTATTCCCATCAGCGAGCTTGCGCCGAATACCTCCAGCACCTGCCCGTCATTACCGAAGAAAAGCACGAAGAACAAAACGAAAAATACCGTATTAAAGACCGGGCACAGAACCGACGCGGTAATGCAGGAACCTATCCCGCCGCGGCTCCCCCTCTTCGCGATCAAGTCGCATATCAGACCGGGCAAGAATCCGCAAAGCGCGCGCGGGACGACGCAAAGGATGAAGGTGCGCACCGGATCGAGCGACAGAAGAAATACTCCGAGCTGACTCATCCCGAAGCATTGAATAAAGCTCACGATCCCGAACACCGATCCGAGGATCAAGCCCCCCTTCCACCCCATCGTCACGGCACCGATGGCAACGGGAATTGCAAGAAAGGTTATCTCAACCACTCCAAGCTTCAAAAAGCCGAACGGAGTAAAGCCCATAACTATTATGATCGCGGACAGCATAGCGATCTGAACGAGAAATGCTATCCTGTCGGAGTTTCTTTTCTTTGACGAGATTGACATAAGGCGTCCCCTCCTGATAAACGTTATCGCTTAATTATACACTATTTCCGCGGCAATTACAATAGCGTCCGACCAAAAGTTAACTTTTGGTCGGACACTATTCATAATTAGGAAAAGCTTATTTATCGGTATCGGTATCCGCGTCGGTATCGGAATCGCCGAAAATCCCGCGGATGAGCTCCACGATCTCACGGTACTCGCGCTCGGCATTCTCAAGGTATGCCTTCACCGCATCGGCATCGTCGGGATCGGTAAGCGATATCACCTTGTCCTCGGTCACGGTCGGGAAGGTCAGCTCAACGTCGGACGGTGCGGCACCGACCGAGAAGGTCAACGAAATATCAACGTCCACAAGCTCCTTTTTGATCCCCGCGGCGGAGGTATTGACGGTAAGGGTGTGTGTCAGCGCACCGTTCTCTCCCCTCACCGTCTCGGCGTGTGCGGGAATATACAGGGTCAGCGCACCGATCCCCATACTTACGCCGAAGCTCACCGTGTAATCGCTCGACGTGGTCGCCCCGACCGTCGTGCGGGAATAGGAGAGTCCCACCACCGTGCCGCTGCTCGTCGCGATGGCTGTGTCAAAGCCCCTCGGAGCGCTCCCGTCGGCGTTCTCCCTGCCGTTGCCGTCGAAGCCGACGACCTTAAGCTGCAGCGAACCCTTAGTCAGCCCCTCGGCGTTCTCACGCTTGCCGTTAAGGGTGATCGAGCCCTCGACCTCATCGGAATCGACCTCAAGAACAAAGCCGTATGACTCGCGTCCGGTTTCGCCGATCGCGCTGAAGCCGAGCTTGAAGCGCGCGTCGGTCGATGAGGATTCCGCAGTCACGCATAGCGTCTTGCCGTCCTTTTCATACACAGTCACGGTAATATCGGTGCCGTTAACAGCTCCGTCGGGGATAAGACTGTCGATAAGAGACGAAAGAAACTCCGGGAGCTCCTCTTTGTCAAAAAGCTCGGTAAATGCCTTGGTATCGGCACGTGCAATTATACGGGTCGCTCCGGTGACCGCCGTGCCGTCGATCAGATTGACCGTGACTCCGCGCTCTTCAACCACCGATTTGAATATCTTGGTCGCGTCAAGGCCGCTATCGCCCGCGCCGAGCGGAGCGACCGTCCCGCCGGAGATATCCGAAAAATCGAAAAGCTTGAGAAGCAGATCGTCGTCAACCGCCGGGAGCCTTACGTACACCTTTCCGCTCGGGGTCACGAGGATCTCGGCACCCGAGGTCTCCGTGCCCTTAAGCTCGCTTCGGATGAGCATCCCCTTCTCCCCGTCGGTCCCAAATGCACCCGAGAACGAGTAGGTCTTGCCGTCAAGCATATCGTCCTTCATAAAGCTAAACGACTTCACGGATGCCCCGAACGATCCGCAAGTGAAGCTCTCACTGCCGTCGAATATCTGCTCGAACCAATCGGCTTCGATATCTCCCGCGACGGCGAAGATCGCCTCAAAAGCTGGATAGAGCTTAGCATACGAGCTCGGATCGTCGGTAAGTACCTCGCTCGGCCCGTCGACGGGCGGTTGCGGCTCGGAGGTGTCGGTCGGTTCCCCGGTCGGTACGTCAGTCGGCTCACCCGTCGGCACGTCTGTCGGCGCATCCGTCGGTGCATCGGTAGGTGCGTCGGTCGGAACGTCGGTGGGAGCGTCTGTCGGCGCGTCGGTCGGAACGTCGTTTCCAGTATTCTCGTCACAGCCCGTCAGCATCAGCGGCATTACCGTCAACGTCAGGCAAAGCAATATACATATAACTTTTTTCATATTAACCTATCCTTTCAAAAATTCGTCATATTAATTATATACTCCGTAAGACCGGATGTCAAGTGAATTTACTGTGAAGGTCGGTGCCGCCCCGCGCGGTTCGCTTATTGACAAGTTGACCGCCGCGCGGTATAATTACCGTATAGAATGTATTTTATCGGAGGATCGTACGAATGTACAGAATAGGAATAGACCTCGGCGGCACGAATATCGCCGGTGGTCTCGTTGACACGGATCATAAGATAATCGCTAAGGCAAGCGCCAAGACCGAGCCGTCCCGCCCGCCGGAGGAAATAGTCTCCGGCATAGCCGCGCTCTGCCGCAAGCTGTGTAATATGCAAAACATCGACGTAGCCGACGTGGATTCGATCGGCGTCGCCTCGCCCGGGATAGCCGAGAGCGCGACCGGCGTCGTCCGATACGCGAACAACCTTCCCTTCCGCAATTTCCCGATAGCCGATCTGCTCTGCCGCGAGCTCGGGGTCGATCGGGTGAGCGTGGAAAACGACGCGAACGCCGCCGCTTGGGGCGAAGCGGTCGCGGGAGCCGCGCGCGGTACCTCCAACTCGGTGATGATAACCCTCGGCACCGGTGTCGGGGGCGGGATCATCGTGGACGGCAGGATCTACTCGGGCTTCAACAGCGCGGGCGCGGAGCTTGGACATATGGTCATAGAGCACGGGGGAAGACGTTGCTCCTGCGGCAGACAAGGCTGCTGGGAGGCATACAGCTCAGCCACGGCGGTGATCGGTATGACTCGGGATAAGCTTGCCGAATGTGAGCTTTCACACCGTCCGACGATCCTCGGCGACCTTATACTCAAGAAAGGAAAGATCTCGGGTGTGACCGCGTTTGACGCTATGCGGCTCGGCGATCAGGCGGGCAAGGAAATAGTGGAGACCTATATCTCCTACCTCGCGTGCGGTCTTACGAACGTCGTCAATATATTTCAGCCCGAGGTGATCTCGCTCGGCGGCGGAATATCCAACGAGGGGCAGGCCCTCGTGAACGCGCTGTTGCCCATAATCCGCAAGGAGCAGTACGGCGGCGGAATAGTTGCTCAGACCGATATACGGATCGCACAGCTCGGAAACGACGCGGGAATCATAGGCGCCGCCGCGCTTGAGATCTGACCCCGAAAAAACGCAAAAGAGTCACGGGGCGAACGCAAACGTTCGCCCCGTGACTCGATTTAAAGCCAAAGAACATCATCCGACAGCTCGGAAATATCGCCGTCGCGGAAGCCCGCATCGGCAAGATACGGTTCAACCGAACCGCGCGCATCCCGATAGTCACTGTGTGAATCCGACCCGTACGTAACGGGAATTCCGAGCTCAAAGAGCCCACGCAGAAATTCGGCGTATTGATGCCTGAACCTTTCCGTGGCAAGCGCCGTGCGGAAAAAGTGTGCGTTACACTCCACGTATTTTCCGTTTTCCTTCAATGCCGCCGCAATGTCAGAATTCATAGAGCGCGGAATGACCGAAAAATCCCCGTACCAGAGCCCTTTGCCCTGATACCACGGATGACCGAGGATCGTAACGCGCTCGTCGCAAGCCAACCACATTTGCTGACGGTACCACTCCTTGATACAGTCGTCAAGATCCGCGGCAAGCTTGTTAGCATACGGCAGGTCCACCCGCCAATGCGACGCACCGATGGCATACCGCACTCCCAAGGATCTCAGCTCCTCCTTCGTCGCCGCAAGCTCGATGCCGTACGGCGTCCCCTGTGACGGGGGCTCGTAGCCGTCCCTCGTTCCGTTTTTGGCAATGTAATCGAATTCGGGCTTCCCGATCGGCGTAAGCTCAACGCCAAGCACCATAAACGGATACTTTTTTTGCGCTTCTCTTACCGCGGCGGCGGAGTTGCGCAGATCCGACATAAACTTTTCATCGTTAAAATTGGCGTGATCGGTGATCCCGACACGGCAGAGCCCCTGCGCCCGCGCATTTTCGGCGATAAGCTCAAGCGGGTTAGAGGCATCGTACGAATATTCGCTGTGAATGTGCCAATCCGAATGTATCAAGGTCCCTTTCCTCCTAAAAAAATGAGCTCCAAGCCGATCGGCTTGGAGCTTTCTGGCCCGCCCTGGGGGATTCGAACCCTCGACCAACGGAATCGGAATCCGGTACTCTATCCGGACTGAGCTAAGGGCGGATGCCGACTTTCCTATTATATCACACAATCGACGTTTTGTAAAGTTCAAAAACCAAAAAAATCCGAATGTAATCGGCTTTTTTTGAAAATAACTATTGACAAGCCCCGAATATTCTGATATAATATCATCCGTTAATGCGGCATCGCCAAGCGGTAAGGCAACGGACTCTGACTCCGTCATTACCTAGG
>CAYWVC010000036.1:0-14002 GCA_964461635.1 uncultured Lachnospiraceae bacterium | reverse complement strand
CTTGCCTTAAAACCTTTAAGGCACGCGGCTCCGCGATTTCGGGTGTCAATTTCTCGGTTGGTGGCCGCTTGGAGGATTTTTACCTTCCTGCAACGATTACTGGTTTGGTGTTGCGAGAGCAAACAAACCTGAAAGAGGATGGCGTGAATGTTGATGGTTGGGATAACTTAACTTACCTATGGATCGACTCAACACCCAATGTTCCATTCTACGAAATCATTTCTTCTTCTCCTAAATTAGAGAATGTTCGTCTTGTAAATATTGAATGGCACACTACACTAACAGAATTAACCACTTTCTACAATCGTCTCGCGGCTTCAACAATGGGTTCGCTTGACGCGACAGGTAAGTTTATTTCTGGTGGCGGCGCGGTCGCAACAGGTAAAGTTTATATAGAAGAAGATATTGGAGACAATTTCCTTTCTCAATTGAATACCGCTTTTCCTAATTTGACGATTTTCTCCAAAGGAAAAGCAAAATACTTCATTAAGTATGTCAATTATGACAATACCGTTCTCTATTCTTATATTGCAGAAAGCGGCACAGCCGCAATTGAACCCGCAATTGAAACTCCTTCTCGTCCTCCCAGACTTGATGATAACGGAGAAGAAGAAGTTTGGTATGAGAATGCAGGCTGGCAATACGAAGGAGGTCTTGGCTTACCACAAAGCATAGACCAATCTTACACAATCGTTGCTTACTATACAGAACAATATAGAATGCGGTTTTATGATGGTGATGCACTGCTTTACACTGATAAAGTGTTAAAGGGCGAAACTGTTGAAGACCCCGTAGCAACAAAGAAAATCAATGTTCCAGAAAAAGCACCAACCGCGCAATATTCTTTTGTTTATGCGGGTTGGCAACCAACACTTGAAGCCGCGAAAGCACCTACTGACTATCAAACAAAGTTTGATGCCATAACAAATACTTATAAGGTGCAAATCTTTGCGGGTGAAAAGCAAATGGGAAGCGAACAAGATGTGCTTTATGGAACTTCACCAAAACTACCCACAAGTGATGTATTTAAATATTACAAAACCGCGGATGGTTATGATTACTATCCAATCTATTCTCACATTGGTTGGGACGCAAATGACGACGGCATTGAAGAAGAAGATGGTTTTGTCATTTCTCCCAATGAATACACAACCGAACCAATCATAATTCGCGCCTTATTCTCTACAATAGAACCAACTACTCTTACTTGGGAAGAAATCGTTGCTGCAAGTAAAGATGGCACATATAAAACTGCGTTACCTATTGGTTCGCAAAAAGCAATAACTTTCACCTTCAAGGATTCAACCTATGAGGGTGTTGTTGAAGTAATAGGACACGATTATGACACTTACGCCGATGATGGCGAAACCGCGCATATTACTTTCCTACTCAAAGACATTTTCTATTGCCCCACACAATGGGCGAACAATTCGTCCTATCAATGGACCAATTCGTCTGGCGAAACCTTTACCGGGCCAACGGCTGGCGGATGGACGGAAGGCGCGGGAAAACAATTCTATGAAAAACTTAAAGCCATTAGTTTTGAAGGTGAAGCTTCTATCCTTAATAGTGAGGTAAAGCCAGTTTTGAAACGGACGGACTATGGTTGGCTTGATTCCAAAGAAGAAAAGAGTGAAGTTAATAACCGTGCCGAAACGATTTGGACTCCTTCTGCAAGTGAGTTGGGAGTGCTCGTAATTGATAACCAAACAAAAGATTGGCAGTATCAATGCGGCGATGGTTCGCGGCAAACCGCATATGTGTGGCTCACGACAGATGAGAGCCGCAAGAAGCAATTTGAAGGAGAGCCAGAACAATATTGGACCCGCACAACGCAAGCAAACTGGCGTTTCTTTGGTGTTAGCAAAACTGGTAGTTATGGTTATTCAGGTGATAATACTACCGATTATGGTATCCAGACCTTCACTCGTGCAGGTCTTATTTTTGGCTTCTGTTTATAAGGAGGGAGAGAATGCTAAAAGTCGTTCATAATAATGTAATTATTGATGTGTGCCCGCAAGAACGCTACCTTAAATATCTTGAAGCACAGAATCGCTTTGTAGAGGTTAAGAAGTATATGGCGAATGCCCTCCTTGGTAGTGACGGAAATACTGTTTATCATCTAAATGGCACACCATATAATTTCCCGAATGACATCAAAAGTGTAAAGGTTTATACGATTGATGAGAAGGAAAAAGACAACATCTATGCCACGAACCTTCTTCAAAACTCACAAGTTGATGATTCATTGAAAAAAGAAGTTAGTGATTTAAAAGATGTTGTCGCACAACAGAATCTTCTAATTCAACAACTACTTTCTAAACTGGGGAGCATATAATGCTCCCTAATTGTTTTACTTTTTTAGGAAAGTATGATATAATAAAAAAAAAGGAGGTGGTCATTATGGCTGAAAAACAAACTGTAAAAGTAGCCAAAGGTAGAATACTTCAAAAGATTGATAAAACCGTAAATTGGGAAAAAGCAACAAACTTTATCCCCCTAAAAGGTGAAATTTGTATCTATGATGATGGGGACGGAGAGCCAAAAATCAAGGTTGGCGATGGCCTAACCCTTGTAAGCAACCTTCCTTTTGTTGGCCCAGAAGCAATTACAGAAGATGAAATCGATAGCGTCTGCAACGCTTCTATTACTTACGCAAGTGAATTAAAGTTCTAAAAAAAAAAGGGGGGGGGCGGCAAGCCCTCTTCTTTTCCATACTTGAAAAAGAAAGTATGTTAAAGCCCCTTGAAACTGAAAGGAGGCAATTAAATGAGTAAAAAGTTTTTAGACCTTGAAACTGGTTTGCCTCGCCTATGGCAGCAAGTTTTAGGGAAGTTTGAATCGCACAATACTGATGACAATGCGCACCAAAATCTCGCACTTAAAAATCCCAACCCTATTTCTGTAAATGGAAAGTCTTATGATGGTTCTGCCGCAGTAGATGTTGGAACAATAGAAGTTGCTTATGGTGGCACTGGCGGCACTACACAAGAAGAAGCATTCAATAATATTGTAGCACCGGGTGGCACAATTACTGGTGATTTTAATATTAAAAATGGAACAATACCTATTATTAATTTGTATTCTCAAAATGCTTCAAATGTTTTAGGGCAAATTATTAGCACTTATGCCACACAAATGCAAGGTAGTTATTTTAAGTTTTCACAAGGTAATGGAGGAAATACTTATCAAGAGCATTACTCTCTTCCTGTGACTACAAGAGCAATTACTGCCAGTGCGAATTATAATATACTAACCGATAAATATACAGTCACCGTTAAACAAGGCGGCACAGGTGCTACGACCGTCGCGGGAGCACAACAAAACCTTGGTATTGTTGATTTAATTTATCCTGTTGGTTCCATTTATATGTCTGTCAATGAAACAGACCCCACAACATTATTCGGCGGCACTTGGGAACAGATTAAAGATACTTTCCTATTGTCTTCTGGTGAAAATTATATAAATGGAGCGACTGGCGGCGAAGCGAAGCACTTACTAACCAGCGAAGAGGTTCCCGCTCACAGTCATCGTGCTTATGGATATACGGGAGATACGGACGATTGGAGTTTTATGACGATAAAGAGAACTAATCGCGCAAAAACGCAAGTCGCAACAAGCACTTCCAGTGGTAAATACGCTTTTACTAACACTTCTACTTCAAACTTGGATAATCCCTATCCAACCAGAACGGATATTGATAATAGAACAACTGAAAACGAACCTTTCAACAATATGCCGCCCTACTTGGTGGTAAATGTATGGAAGAGAACGGCATAAAAGGAGGATTAAGCAAATGGCAACTGTATATGTAGGCTCCGCACGGAGTGATGAAAATGGAAAAGCTCACGGAGGCCAAGCGGGCGATCAAAAAAACGGAAAAGAGGTTAGCACTCAAAAATGGTATCTTCATTCAAAAGGGTGGCGAGTTTTTAGAGCAAAAAAGGCAGAAAATGCCGAGACTATTGCAAAGGTAATGAAATGGGCGTGTGACGATAATAAAATTGGCTACGACCAATATCAAAGACATACTCTTTACAAAGAACTTGCAAAAAACAATTTTACATCAATGTCCCTTTCTAAAGCGGTGGAAACCGATTGTTCTGCTCTTGTGAGAGTTTGTCTTGCTTTTTGTGGCATTGATGTTCCAGAAGCTTTTAGAACTGGTAATATGCCTTCCTATTTACTGAACAGTGGAGAGTTCGTAGAAATGAAAGGCAATAAATATACTAACCAAAGTGATTATCTTGGCGCTGGCGACATTTTGGTAACTAAAACTAACGGCCACACTGTTGTAGTTATTAATAATGGTAGTAAATATGAAGGAGCCACTACTACTCCAACCGAAACAAAGCGAGTGCTTGGTTCCCGTCTTCTCAAAAAAGGAATGAGCGGCGATGACGTAAAAGAACTACAATCTGCACTAATTGCCCTTGGCTACGATTGTGGCAAATACGGGGCGGACGGCGATTTCGGTAGTGGAACTCTCGCAGCGGTTAGGGCTTTCCAAAAGGATTGCGGCCTTACCGTTGATGGTGAGTTTGGTTCTAAATCTTACGCGGCTCTTGTTGAAAAGCAACAAAACTCCGTAAAGAAAATTGTTGAAATTGTCGGCGGCAATTGCAATGTGCGCGCGCAAGGCAATACTTCGGGTTCTATTCTTGGCGTAGCGCATAAGGGCGAAACTTATGAATATGCAGGAGAAACTAATTCTGCTGGTTGGAATAAAATTAATTTCAATGGAAAAACCGGCTGGGTTTCTGGTAAATATTCTTCTGTGAAGTAAAAAAAAAGGGGGGTGCGGCAAATGCCCGATGAATATGTAATTATTAATAAAAAGTCACTGACCGCTCTTGCTGACGAAGTTCGGCAACAAAACAACATCAATGAAGACCTTTCCTTCTCTCAAATCGTTCAATTTTCTAGTGGAGGAAAATATGAAGATTTGACAGGAGAGATTGAAATAACTTCTTATTTACGACAAAGCACTGGCACCCTTATTTATTATGTAATCTCTCGCCCGAACGGCGAACCGCTAAATCTTTATGCGTGTCGTATGCAATTCGGCAATAAAAGACGATGGACGGAAGATGAAGAAGATAGGAATTGGTCGGTATATACCACATTTTCTGCTTCTAATGATATAAGAGACGCTTGGACTTCAAAGCGTCCAGCTTACGCTTACTTCCCACACGGATTGTTTGCAAACAACACAGTTGGCGAAGAATATAGCGTGTTAGGAACGGTAAATTGGATTATCTGTGAAAAATCGCACGGAATGTTCTGGTCGTATAGTAGCCAAGATGTCGGTTCTTTCGCTCAACAAGTAGTAGCAAATAAAGCTTTTGTGGAAGATGAGGAGGAAGAAGGCCTTATTAGATATATTTATCTCTGGTTCTATCCTGACGAGCCACAACCTTTTGAAGAATTTCCCTTTGCAATGGACCTTTGGGGAGTGAAGGCATATGAAAACTAAATATATTACTCCCGAACAGCAAGAAAAACTTGATAGATTTCTTGAAAAAAATGAGGAGTTCTTTTCGCAGAAGCAAAAGAAAACCGTAGAACAAACAAGGATTGAAGAACTTGAAGCGAAGGTTTCCTATCTTCTCCAACAACTACGAGAAAAGAATAATGGTTGATTTTTCCTCCATTTTGTAGTATAATAATATTATAGAATGGAGGAATTATAATATGGCAGAACGACAGAAACAAGGATTTGATTATGAAGCAAATGTAATTTCACGCTTCTTTTTACAAAAAGAAAAGAATTATATTGGAAAATGGGACGCTTACTGTGGTTCTATTCCTGTTTCTATTAAGCACGAGAAATACGAAAGTGATGTGGAACTTGCTGATTATTTTCGCCAATCTATGATAGATGAGGATTTTTATTTGGTATGCGGCTTTGACAATGGAGAAGAGCACATCTTATTTATTCCGTATAAAGAATGGAATAAGTATTTTGATACTTCTATGAATGATTCTTTTTCTAATCTTCTTTCTTCTGTAACAAATGATAAAAGTGATGACGAGAAGTGGAAAAAAGAAATCGCTATTCTAAAAAAAGGAATGGCATAATCGCACTCCTAATCTTATTCGTCCTCGTTTCAAGCGCGACCATAAAAAGCAAAAACGCATTCAGTGCGCGATTAATAATAAAGATTTTTACAATTATTTTATTCCAAAATACGAGGTGAAGAGCCTTGAAAGGAACGACTAAATCACTTGGAAGAAAAGAAAAAAATGATAAGTTTTACACAAAGCCTAAAATTGCGGCTCAACTTTTACAAGAGTTAGACCTATCTTCATATTCTTTGATAATTGAACCGTCCGCAGGTAGTGGTTCATTTTCTAATCTGATTCCAAATTGTATAGCATTAGACATTGAGCCAGAAAATGAAAAAATTACAAAACAAGATTTTTTTACTTATATCCCGCCGCAACAAGAAAATATTCTTGTAATTGGGAACCCTCCCTTTGGAGAACAATCTTCATTAGCAATTAGGTTTTTTAATCACGCCGCGCAATTTGCGAATACAATTGCTTTTATATTGCCGAAGTCTTTTAGGAAAGTTTCCATACAAAATAAACTTTGTTTGGATTTTTGGTTAATAAAAGAAAGAGAACTTCCAAAAAACAGTTTTCTTTTAGAAGAACAAGATTATGATGTACCTTGTGTTTTTCAAGTCTGGGAAAGAAGAGAGAACAAACGAGAAAAGATTGCCTTCCCCAAAGAAAGTCCCTACTTTTCTTTTGTAAACACAAAAGAAGAAGCAGACTTTCGCATTCAACGAGTTGGTGGCAATGCAGGAAAAGCCTTTTTAGATAAGGCAGGAGCATTATCCTCTAATTATTATTTACAGAATACAAGTAAATATACAACAGAAGAGCTTGTCTATTTGCTTAATTCCGTAAAGTATGATACAATAGAAGATACAGTAGGGCCAAAATCTTTACCAAAAGGCGAATTAATCTATTATTCAAATCAAGTTCTACAAGAAAGGTGATATGTATGACACGCCACACCAAAGAACAAATCCGCAACAACGAATGGAAAAACGCAATTCGCAAGCGTCGCATCGCGCACGAAGTTTTCGGTTGGGAGTATTATGACAATCTTCATCAATATAGCAAAAACAAAATCCATTGTTCTTGCTGGATGTGCCGCCGCAAGTCCTATGATGAGAAGTCAATGCGGGATAAGAGAACGGAAGAAAGGATGAATTATACAGATGAAATATACGATAAATCAAATCAAGAAAGAGAATGATAAGAAACTCTTGGCTATTAACAAAATAAATGAACTATGTAGTAAATATAATTCTCTTGATGAAATTGATGACTTTTATGATTTTCTTATTGTTATTTCTTCCTTATCAGCGCAAGCAAAAGCACCTCTTGTAGAAGATTTTATTGCAAGAAAGTCTGGATGGGAAAGAGTTCCATCTTCTGTGGGGAGGGGAGATTTTCTCACTCCCCAAGGTAAATACATAGAACTAAAAGTTTCTTTCCATAACAAAGAAGAGAAACTTAATTTGCGGCAGATAAGACTATATCAAGGGGTAGATGAATATTTGTGCATTTACCTTGATGACACGGGAAAACTGCAAGAGAATAGCGCGTGCTTTGTCCTGTCAAAAGAGCAAATGGAAGAAGAAGTGAAACAACTTGGGTCATTTACCCACGGAACAAAAGCCGCAAATAAGGGGAATAAGAATGTAGAATATAGTATTTCTATCCCTATGAATAATTCCTCTCACTCTTGGTTTTCTAAATATTTGGTGGTGATGAAATGGGGTAGATAAATATTATACTTCGGTTGAAACGGCAAAAGAGTGCGTTTCCTTGGTTCCTAATATAGAACAATATGATTTAATTGTTGAACCGTCTGCGGGAAATGGGTCTTTTTCAAAACAACTTAATTGTATTGCCTATGATATAGAGCCAGAAGACGTTTCTATAATAGAAAAGGACTGGTTCTCCGTTTCTTCACTAAAAGGAAATCATATTCTTATTATAGGGAACCCGCCTTTTGGAAATAGAAGTAGTCTCGCGAAACAATTTATTAAGCATTCTCAAAAACTTGGTGCGGAAACCATTGCTTTTATTTTGCCAGATACTTTTTCAAAAGTATCTAATCAATCTTTGTCTTTATTCCCCGCAGAATGGCGATTAATTGTAGAGCATAAACTTTCTAATTGTTTTTTTTCTATCTCTGGTGAGGCTTACAAAGTGCCTTGTAGCTTTTATGTTTGGACCAAACAAAAAGGTGATTTTTCTCTACGAAAACTACCTTTGAAAGAGAACGGAGATTTTTTCTTTTGTCCTCGCGGCGACCCGCAAGCAGAGTTTTCTATCAACGGTAATTCTGGAAGAATAAAAGAAATAGAAGAAATTACAAATCCAAAAGCAGAAAATTATATAAGAAGTGGGAAAAAAGCCAAAAAAGAATTAATTGAAATCTTTTCCAATATCAATTTTTCTTTTTATTCTTCTGTGAATGGCGGAAATGCTTGGATTGGAAAACAAGAAATCCTTCAAGCCTATTATGAAAAGGAGAAATAAAATGAAACTCTTCAAGAAGAATGAGTATGGTTTTGACCTCATTCTCTCCAAGTTTCTTCGTATTTTCTGGGATTGCGGTTATTTTTTCCTTTATGTTGAACTACCACACTACACACTTCGGTTTAGTCCCTCTGCGGGACATTACCTTTACAATAAAAGAACAAAACAATATATTTGGGAGGACTGATAATTATGGGTTTCTACCTTGAACGCTACAATAATAATACTTGCGGCCTCGTCGTAAGTTTCGCACAATCCGCTAATACTCTTACTTTCTTCAATGGTGATAGCATTGAAGCCGCAATGAAGCATTTTGGCGTTTATCTTGACGACAACAAGCAACTACGCGTCCAAACCGAAGAAGCGCAAGCTCTTGATACGCTAAATATCGTAGCAGAAGAGGCCGCAGATTTCCGTGCTTCTATTAACACGCTGCTTGTTTCTCTGGATGACGAAACCGCAGATGCCAACAAACTTCTATTCCCACTGTGGAGCGGCGATAGCGTTGCTTATTCTGTTGGCGAACGCGTGCGCTATAACGCAGTTCTGTATAAGGTTCTGCAAGCTCACACTTCACAGGAAGATTGGACTCCTGATGTCGCGGTTTCTCTATTCGCTCGCTGTATTGAGATTAAAACTGACGAAGAGGGTAATCCAACTGATGGAGTGCCAGAATGGGTTCAACCTGATAGCACCAACCCGTATAATACTGGCGACAGAGTAAAATACAATGACAAGATTTATGAGAGCCTAATTGACAACAACGTCTGGTCGCCAGAATCCTATCCGCAAGGATGGCAAGAAGTTGAAGAATAAGAAAAGGGTGCAGTAGCACCCTTTATTTGCGTGTTTGAAAAAGAGAACACAATTAAATCTCTTTGAAATTGAAAGGAGGAGAATTAAAAAAATGAAAAAGTTTTTAGATCTTGCAACAGGTCTGCCTCGTTTATGGAATCATATCCTCGGCATAATTGAAAGTCATAATACGAGCGATACGGCACACCAAGCAATTAGAGATAGTATTACTTCTTTAAATACAAAAACCACGACTGGCGCAACTCAATCTGCAATGGGTATGATGAGTGCGGCAGACAAAAAGAAATTGGACGGCATTGCTACGGGTGCAAATAATATTACAATAGATTCATCTTTATCTTCTACTTCTACTAACCCAGTTCAAAATAAAATTATTAATTCTGCACTTAATAATAAAGTTGATACTTCAACTTACGATACGAAGATTTCTTCTATTGAAAGTAACGTATCAACCGTAAGTGATGGTTTGGCCGCTTTCAAGAACACAAAAGGCGCGGCAAATGGTCTTGCTCCGCTTGATAGTTCTGGAAAAGTTAGTAGCACATACCTTCCCTCTTATGTGGATGATGTCTTGGAATACGACGCAAAGGCAAACTTCCCTACGACGGGTGAAACAGGGAAAATCTATGTAGATAAAACAACCAATTTAACTTGGCGTTGGAGTGGCTCCGCGTATGTAGAGATTAGTCCTTCTCTTGCGCTTGGCTCCACAAGCTCCACTGCCTATCGCGGCGATTTGGGTGTTGCGGCGGCAAATAAGGCTCAAAGCGCGGCAGATGCTGCTGCGACGAACGCAACAAACATTACCAATCTAACAACTCGCGTAAGTTCCGTAGAAACTACCATTAACGCACTTCCTTCCACTTATTTTCCGCTTACAGGTAAAACACTTGGTATCGCGCAAGGAGGTACAGGTGCTACTACGCAATCTGGCGCTTTTACTAATATTGTTGCTCCGGGCGGTATAGTATCTGGTGCATTATATCAAAAAGGCCGCATTATCATCAAAAATAACACTCAATATCCCGAAATCAACTTCACCCCTCATTTTATGGCTGATAATGGCACAGTTATAAGTTCGCTTGCCTATGATGCGGGCGATGCAGACAGCTTTAAAAATAGCCGCTTTATCTTTACGCAAGCATCTCCTTCCAGCTCCGGCGCGACCACCGTAACGGGCTATCGTGATTTTTTCTATTTCCCACCTACGGAAAATGGACTTACTGCGAACCATAACTACAATATTTATACTTCCAAATACACTTCCAATATCTTCAACGACCTATCCACTGGCGATAGTACCCCCAAAGACGCAGATTATTTTATTAGTCAATATGTTGGCGGCGGCACGACAACAACAACTTATCACCGTCGTCCAATGTCAGCGCTTTGGAGTTATGTTAATAGCAAAGCCGCAGACACCTATTTAAAGTTAAGTGGCGGCACTATTACGGGACAACTTTTCACAAACGGAAATCTACTCACAAATGCAGCAGTTTATATTCAAAATGCAACTTCTCGTCCTTGTATTTCTTTTATTCCACAAGAAAGCGATAAGATTCAAATGGAAATCGCCTATCAAGGCGGGACTTCCAATAATAGTTTTCGTGTTAAGACTTATAGTAAAAAAAGCGGCACAATAAATAGAACCGATAACCTCTACTATGAAGAGTTTCAATTACCTGAATGTACCGCTGACAGAACATCAAATGCTTATTATTCAATTCTTACAACAAAATCTGCTGTATCAGTAGCACAGGGCGGAACTGGTTCCAGTGATAGGGGTCAGGCAATGATTAATTTACTTTATATTGGTAATAACAAGATTAGTTCTACTACCGACGATACAACAAGTGTTTGGGGTTCCAAAGGCCCTTGTCTGGCTTTCTTTTCTTCTACTGGTTTGCTAAACAATCAACCAAGTCAATATGGTTATGTGCTTAACCTTTCCAATTCTATTACTGGCTCTGAAGTAGCACAACTTTGGTTGACAGGAAATGGAGGAAAACTGTATCGTCGCGGCGGTAATTCAAGCGGTTGGGGTTCTAACTGGACTGAAATCCTTGATGCAGCAAACTACACTTCCTATGTGCCAACAAAAACGGGTAGCGGCGCAAGTGGCACTTGGGCTATCTCTATTACAGGCAACGCCGCAACTGCGACAAGTCTTGCTACCGCTCGCACAATTCAAACCAATCTTGGTTCAACCGCCTCCGCTTCTTTCAATGGAACCGCGAATATTACTCCGGGCGTGACGGGCACTTTACCAATTGCCAACGGTGGAACTGGCGCGACGACCGCAAGTGGAGCGAGAACTAATCTTGGCGCATTCGCTACCTCAGGTGGAAAAATAACAGGCTGGGTTCAAATGGCAAGTGATTCTTGGCAAGAGGTGGCTTTTACAACAAGCGACGGAAAGTACCTTGGTTCCATTTGTGGAGATATTTCTAACACTACTCAAAGTTCAGTAGCCTCATTTAGTATTAAATGTCATAGTAAGGATGGCGAAGGCTATTGCGACCATTATCAATTCCCTTCTCCCGGGACTTTGACTTCTAATAATTATTATTTATTTTATTCAACAAAAAATATTGTTGCTTCAACGACTCAACCTTCTTCCCCTCTTTCTAAAATGATTTGGCTTGAATTGGAGGCGTAATGATATGGCAGAACAATCTTTAAAACTTACAGCAACACTTTCCAATTCTTACAACTCTACCGCAGTTGCATATCAAGGTGGTACTTCCACTTCTTCCTCTGGCGCAACTGCAAAAACCAGAACAGGTTACATTAAATGGTCGGGATTATCCGCCCTTGCAGGAAAGCAAATAACAAGAGCGTCGTGGTATATCGCGTATGGCTCAATAGGTAAAAGTGCAACTAAAACAATAACTTTTACAACGCCAAGCACTTCTTACTCTACTTCAAAAGCATACGGTGGCAACGAAACAAAAACTCTTAATTCTTCCACTAATGCAGTTTTCTTTAATAGTCTTGTGTCTGCAATAAGTGCTGGCAATAGCACGCTTACTTGGAAGACTAACAATGGCGAAACGAAAACTACTCACAATTTTAACTCCAGTAGCGGTTCTTATACAGAGAACTATGCCAGTATAACTTCTTCCACACTTACTATTTACTACGAAGATTGTAAAGTTCCAAAGTATTATAATGGTAGTGAATGGGTAAAACCAAAAGCCGCTTACTCCTATAACGGAACCGAATGGGTAAAAATAAAAAGTTGGCATTATTATGATGGCAGTGCTTGGAAAGACATTACAAGTTAAAAGCTCTCCCCTTTATGGGGAGGGTCTATAAAAGAAAATTACGCGGGCTTATGCCCGCGTTTTTTTATTTGTAGCAATAAGTAAATTATGCTATAATAAAAGAAAAAGGAGAAGAAAACTATGACTTTTCTTGAAGACATTAAGCGAAGAACTCGCGAAAGCAAAAAAAGAGAAGAAGCAAAGCAAAATAAACTATTAAAAAAGGAACTTAACTCTATTATTTCCCATATTGTTAAAGCCGCAAAACGCGGTGAAGAATATTTTGTGTGGAAGCCGTGCACAGAAAAGAAAAGCAAAATGGCTACAACGATTGAAGAGTATTTTAAAGATAGTGGTTTTTCTGTAAAAACTTCAATGGAATGTGAAAGAGTTTATACGCAATATGGCGAAAGAAGAGACTATCATCTTATTTGCACAATTTCGTGGGAGGAATAATTATGAAAACTTTTACCGTATATATGCCCCGCATTGCATCTCGTCTTATGTCTCGCGGCTTCAAGGTGATTGAAATTATCCCTAACCCTAAAAAACCGCAATATAGGGCTTTTGTATTTGAAGAAACACAAGATTTTTTGAAGGCGTTTACTGAAATAGCAAACAAATGAGTTTCAGCATCATAATCAGGAGGAATTATTATGGAGGAATATAATACCAAAAAGTTTGAATGGGAAGACGATAAAACTTATGAAAAAAGAATGTCGGAACTTGTCAAGAAAATTACTGAAAAGAAAGAGGTCGGTAGGCAAGCACCAGTAACCAAACACGAAGGAGATAAATGGAACTATACAGGTTCTTACAACAAAACCACTTCTCCTAATGGAAAATACTTTTTTATGCTTCCTATGCCTCTACTAAAATATATTTGGAATACATTAGGAAGTAAATGCGGTTTAAAGCGTGCTATTATGGAGACTCTCATTGGAGTAGATGAAGGATTTCGGGTCAGTGAGAAATGGATATGCGGAATGATAGGGGTGGATAATTCGAATAAAGATACAATGTCTTCTTATCGCAAAGCGCGAAGAGAGTTGTGCAATATGGGTTGGATAAAATATGATGAAGTAAATAATGAAATTATAATTTGTTATGATTATTTATGGCAGCAAGTTTATGAAAAAGAGCAACAAGAGTAAGACAATTCATAGATGCCGCCTATACGGTGTTTCAAACACCCCCCTACGGTGTTTGAAACTCCCCCTTTTCACAGGTTCCGGTTTTTGAAACTCCGGAAAGAGGCAAATACGGTGTTTCAAAAACCGTTATTATCCCTATGATAAAAAATAAATACGGTGTTTGAAAACGGATTACGGTGTTTGAAAACTGAAATACGG
>CAYWVC010000035.1:0-14074 GCA_964461635.1 uncultured Lachnospiraceae bacterium | reverse complement strand
GTGTGGGAAGTATCGCTTACGACGACATTAATTGGTACGTGATAGAATACAACGGAACTACAGCCTACGTTTCGTCAAAATACTGCGCCAAAGAAGCAGAATAACCGAAAGAGCGCCCGCTCCTCAATGTTTTGAGGAGCGGGCGCTCTTGTAATCTGAAGACCACCGACACGGTCGGTGGTTGGCGGTTATGACTTAAATCTTAAACTGTCCGAGGTTGCCGACATTGTCGTCGCTCGTTACGAGGATCTGTTCGATCTTTTCGGCGGGGATGACTGCCTCGTGTGCATCGAGCAGACAGACTATCGCGATATAGGCGATGCTTCCTATCATCAACGCCGCCAAGGCGATGCAGAGGATCTTGACCCAAAGCTTTGAGGTGATACCGGTGGTTTTTCTATTTGACATAATTGCCTCCAAGGTAATATTATTTATTAGTGGAACGCTTTTGCATCATCTTCGGAGAGTGCAACGCCGGTTGCGGGGATCTTCAGCTTTTTGACCCCTTTGGTTGCCATTGATCCGTCGGCAATTGCGGCGGCTACAAGCTTCTGATCCTTTTTCAAGGTGAAAAGCTGAACTCCCGCCGAAGTACGCGTGGTTTTTACGGGGATCAGAGAGCTCTTTATTACGATGGCTTTATCGGCGTCGTTGACGAGTATGATATCGAACGGATCCTTTTCCTTTTCGCTGAACACCGCAACTATCGGGGAAGCATCCGAGTAGGAGCCGACGAGCTTTCTTCTCGGAGCTTTCGTTACGTACGCCGAGGCGGGGATGCGCACACCCTTACCGTTTTCAAAAATATATACGAAGTTTTCGCCCTCGTTAAATCCGTTAAAGAGCTGCATAAACACGGGCTTTTCCCCGGATTCAAGGTTTAATTTGACGGGGACGAATTCGCCCATTTGCGATGCCTTTACGTTTTCAAAGTCATTGACCGCCGCGCGGTACATACGGCACCGATCGGTTACGAAGAGCAGTTCCGCCGCATTCTCGGTATCTATAACCTGAGCGACGGCGTCGCCCTCCTTGAGCTTTTGCTCGTCGTTACCGCGAAGCGAAAGCAAGGTTATTTTCTTGAAATATCCTTCTTTGGTAAGATAAAGTCTGACGTTGTAGTTTTCGACCGTTTCCTCCGGCTCGTAGCTCTCGACCTCGGATTCGTGTACGATCAGCGATTTTCTCGGCTGACCGTATTTTTTCTTTACCTCCGCTAACTGCTGTGCTATGAGGGCTTTGAGCTTGAGCTCGTCGCCCAGTACGGTCTTTATTCCGTCGATCTCCTTCTCAAGATCGTCGATCTCCTGTATTCTTTGCAGAATGTACTCACGGTTGAGGTAACGGAGCTTGATCTCGGCGATATATTCCGCCTGAATGCGATCGATCGAAAAGCCCTTCATAAGGTTGGGAACGACGTCGGCGTCACGCTCGGTGCCCCTGACTATCTTTATTGCTTTGTCGATGTCGAGAAGTATCTTACCGAGTCCGAGCAGAAGGTGGAGCTTGTCCTCCTTCTTTTTCAGATCGTACGTGAGCTCACGGCGTACGCATCCCATACGGAAGCGTATCCATTCGTTGAGGATCTCCGGTATTCCCATAACGCGCGGAACGGAGTCTATCAGTACGTTGAAATTGCATCGGAAGCTGTCCTCAAGCGTTGTCATCTTAAACAGCTTTTTCATAAGCTTGTCGGGATCGACGCCGCGGCGCAGGTCGATCGTGAGCTTGAAGCCCGATACGTCGATCTCATCGCGGAAGTCGGTGATCTCCTTGAGCTTTCCCGCCTTGTAAAGGTCGGATATCTTGTTGAGGATAGCTTCGATCGTTGTGGAATAGGGGATCTGCAATATATCTATGCAGTTTGCGTGCTTATCGTATGAATAGCGTGAGCGGATGCGGACCGAGCCCTGACCGGTCGTGAATACCTCACGCATACTGTCGGCGTTGTAGATTATCTCACCGCCGCCGGGAAAATCGGGGGCTTTTATGATCTCCATCAAGCGATCGACCGAGACTTTGGGGTTTTTCAGCAGTGCGATCGTGCCGTCGCATATCTCGGCAAGGTTAAAGGAGCATATGGACGATGCCATACCGACCGCGATGCCGGCTGTCGGCATTACCAAAATATTCGGGAAGGTGGTGGGGAGCAGTACCGGCTCCTTCATCGTGCCGTCATAGTTGTCGACCATATCGACGGCGTCCTTATCTATTCCGCGGAATATCTCGGCACAGAAGGGGTCAAGTCGCACCTCGGTGTAACGGGGCGCGGCGCATTTCATATCCGTCGAGGAATACTGCTTGCCGAAGCCGCCTTTGGAGTCTATCAGCGGGTGCAGCAATGCCTCGTTATCCCGTGTCAGCCGCACCATCGTATCGTAGATTGCCGCATCGCCGTGCGGGTTGAGCTTCATCGTAGCTCCCACGACGTTGGCGCTCTTCGTCCTCGGCCCGCTCATAAGCCCCATTTTGTACATCATATAGAGCAGCTTGCGGTGCGCGGGCTTGAAGCCGTCGATCTCGGGGATGGCACGCGATATTATAACGCTCATAGCGTACGGCATATAGTTCTTTTCGATCGTTTCGGTGATCGGTTGGTACGTCGGCGGCGCGTATACTATTTGGTTAGTACTCTTGCCGGTGCTTTTCTTTGCCATTTAACCTGCCGTGTCCCTTTCGGGACGTTCCTTTCTTTTCGGTTTGAGGGTCAGACCCGCTTGACCGTATGCGCGGCGGCGCGGATCATTCTGTTGTAAAGTGCAAGCCCGATTCCCTCGCGATCGGGAAGATGCCCGTAAATGACCTTGGCGTGCATACGGTCGGCAAGGCGAAGGGCAGAGAAGAGCCCGTGAGCCTCGCCGCTGAGATCGGTGCGCGAGCCGATCGGTATCAGCCGATGCCCGGCAAGCTCGTCACATTCCTCGTCAAAGCACAGGAGCACTGCGTCCCCGTCGGTTGCCTTCATAAAGGCAAGCACGTCGCTCGCGTTTCCGTCGATCAGGACGAAGGGGGTATCGGGGGAATAGTGGCGGTATTTCATTCCGGGTGAGAGCGGGCGGGCGTCGGCGGCAAGCATTTCGGTTACCGCGGGGTCAATCGTGACCTCACGTAATACGCATCGCAGTGCGTCTACGGTTATGGCACCGGGGCGCAACAGCGTACCGCAGTCGTTGCCGTCAAGCTTTACTATGGTGGATTCCAGACCGATGTCGCAATCGCCGCCGTCAAGGATCATATCTATCCTGCCGTCCATATCCGCGAGAACGTCTGCGGCGTTGGTCGGAGAGGGCTTGCCGGATATATTGGCGGAGGGGGCGGCTATCGGTACTCCCGCGGCGGCGATCAGCGCGTGTGCCACGGGATGCGACGGACAGCGGACCGCCACCGTGTCAAGTCCGCCTGCCGTCTCGGGCGGGACAGTATCACGCCGCGGAAGTATGACCGTGAGGGGACCCGGCATAAATTTTTCAGCCAAGCGGAAATAGCTCTCGTTTACGTCGGCGTATGCAGAGGCATCCGCGGGTTCGGCTACGTGGATTATAAGAGGATTGTCGGAGGGTCTGCCTTTGGCGGCGTAGATCTTTTTTGCCGACTCCTTGTTTGTGGCGTCACCTCCGAGCCCGTAGACCGTTTCGGTGGGGAATGCCACAAGTCCGCCGTTACGTATGATCCGAGCCGCGGCACCTATATTTTCGGATATTTCGTCGCGAGCTACAAAAACAGTTTTCATCGATATTATTCTTCCGTGCTTTTCAGCTTTTCCGCAGTATCTGCCGCAATCAGTGCGTCAATCATATCGTCAAGGTCACCGGACAGGAACGAATCGAACGAATAGACCGAATAGTTTATTCTGTGATCGGTTATGCGGCTTTGCGGATAATTGTAGGTTCTGATCTTCTCACATCTTTCACCCGTGCCGACCTGAGTTTTCCTCGCGGAGGCTATGCGCTCGTTCTGCTCGGTACACTTGATGTCGTAGAGCTTTGTGCGCAGCATTTGCATAGCTTTTTCACGGTTTTGCAGCTGACTGCGCTCCTGCTGGCATTCGACCACGATACCGGTCGGCTTGTGTGTAAGCCTTACCGCCGATTCGGTTTTGTTGATGTGTTGTCCGCCCGCACCGCTTGATTTGCAGGATTCAAGTATTATGTCGGCGGGGTCTATCTCAATCTCGACCTCCTCGGCCTCGGGCAGAACGGCGACCGTCACTGTGGAGGTGTGTATGCGGCCCTGCGATTCGGTCTCGGGCACGCGTTGCACGCGGTGTACTCCCGATTCGAATTTGAAGCGGGAGTAGGCTCCGTTGCCCTCCACCATAAACGTTATCTCGCGAAAGCCGCCGAGCTCGGTCTCGTTGACGTTCAGCAGGGATACCTTAAAATGCCTTTTCTCGGAGTACATAGTGTACATCCGGTAGAGCACGGCGGCGAAGAGTGCAGCCTCCTCGCCCCCCGCGCCCGCCCGGATCTCTACGATAACGTTTTTGTCGTCGTTCTCGTCGCGCGGGAGAAGCATCAGGGTCAACTCACCGATCAGTGCTTCCGGGACATCCTTAATAAGGTAATATTCAGCCGAGGCAAGCTCGCGCAGCTCGGGATCGGATCCGTCCATAAGAGCCCTTGCGTCCTCAAGCTCCTTGAGTGCGATGAGGTATTCGCGATATTTTTCCACGATGGGGGAAAGCGTCTTGTACTCCTTTGAGAGCTTTGCAAGACCCTGCGGGTCGGAGGCTATGCCCGGGTTGGCAAGCGCGGATTCTATTTGCAGATACCGGGCCTCCACGTCCTTGAGCTTGTCGGACAGTGCCATCAGAAGCAGAAGAAGGCGTCAAATGCGCGATAGGCCTCGTAAAGGTCGGATTTTGCTATGACTTCGCACGGAGCGTGCATTGAGATCACGGGAACACCGAGATCGACCGTGTCGATATTCTGGTTTGCAATAAACTTTGCGACCGTACCGCCGCCGCCGAAGTCGACCTTGCCGAGCTCGCCGGACTGCCATACGACGTCCTTCGAAGCCATAGCGCGGCGTACCCAGCCGAGG
Organism: uncultured Lachnospiraceae bacterium; assembly: GCA_964461635.1. Classification (GTDB taxonomy): domain Bacteria; phylum Bacillota; class Clostridia; order Oscillospirales; family CAG-272; genus RGIG3994. The sequence goes on along the minus strand of CAYWVC010000035.1, from coordinate 9,031 downwards.
AACTCGGCGGAGGCATCGCTCGTGCCGGACTTTCCGCGGGCACCGGTGTATTTTGAGAGGACCGCGCCGCAGTTGAGCTCGGAGCAGTTGCGCTTCTCAAAAACGTTCGGGAAATTGGGGTCATAGGCAGCCGATACGTCGGCAGACAGGCACTTGGATGCCGATCTTACCTGCGCGGGGTTGCCGCCGAGGGCGATCGCTACGTTTTCGATCAGGTCGGTGAAGAGTCGGCATTGCATACCCGATACGCCGTCGCTCCCGGTTTCCTCTTTGTCGGTAAGCACGCACATAAGCGTATGCGCCGTATCCTCGCAGTTGAGTATGGCTGAGAGGGCGGGGTACGCGCAGCAACGGTCGTCGTGACCGTAGCCGGCTATCAGTGAGCGGTCAAGTCCGACGTCGCGGGCAACGCCCGCGGGGACTGCGCAAAGCTCTGCGGAAAGGAAGTCCTCCTCGGTTATGCCGTATTTTTCGTTGAGTATTGCCATTACGTTGTCGCGTACGCTTGAATCGGCATCGGGGCGCGAGCCGGAGAGAAGATTAAGGCTCTCGCCGGGGATCGCCTCGTTAAGCGGCTTCTTGCCCTGCTCCTGACCGAGGTGGGGGAGCAGATCGTTTATATAGAAGATCGGGTCGGACGGATCCTCTCCGATCACGATATCGACCGACGTCCCGTCTGCCTTTATCACCGTTCCGTGAAGGGCGAGAGGGGTGGCGACCCATTGATATTTGCGGATTCCGCCGTAGTAATGCGTCTTTAAGAACGCCATACCCGCATCCTCGTAGAGGGGGCATTGCTTGAGGTCTACGCGCGGGGAGTCGATGTGTGCGGCGGCGATCCTGATGCCGTTGGAGATATCCTCGCTCCCTATGCGGAGCAGAGTTATGCTTTTGCCGCGGTTGTTGTAATATACCTTATCGCCCGCCTTGAGCTTCATACCGAAGGTGTAGGGCATATATCCGTTTGCCGTCGCAAGCTTCGCGGCCTCGTTGACGGCTTCGCGCTCGGTTTTCGCACTGTCAAGGAATTCGACGTAGCTTTTTGCATATTCGTATGCCTCTTCGGCGCGGTCGGTTGCTTTGTAGAAGTTTCTCTTTTTGTAGGTGAATTCTTTGTTTTCCATAATTTTATATCCTTTCTTCATTTTATCGGTAGTAAAGTCGCTTATAGGCATCGCAGTAGCGTTCGACCTTTTTGACGTATTTTTCGGTCTCGGAGAAGGGAATGGACACGAGGGTCTTGCCGTCTCGTGAATATTCGGTATCCGACAGCCACGAGGCAACGTTGCCTTCGCCGGCGTTATAGGCGGCAAAGACCGTGCTCCAATCCCCGAATTTCGCATACAGATACGAGAGGTAATACGTCCCGTATTTGATGTTGGTGTTAGGGTCGAAGTGCAATGACGGTGAATATTTGTCGCCTACCATCGTGGCTATGTATTCGAAGGTGTTGCTGTTCTCCTGTACGAGGATCTGCATAAGCCCCACTGCGTTTGCGGAGGAAACGGTGTCGGGATCAAAGTCGCTCTCGGCTTTGATTACCGAGTAGATCACCCATTCGGGCACCCCGTATTCAGCCCCCCACTTTTGGACGTATTCGGCATATTTTCTCGGATATTCCTTTTTTTCGGAGGCTGTCATTGCGAGATCGTAAACCGCGCCGATCGCTATTGCGGCGACGATTATGCAGACGGCAAGGGTTATTAAGTGGTTTTTTCTTTGCATTTCAATATTTCTCCGATCGTATTAAGCAGCTTGGCGGTTTCGCCGTCAAGCTCTGCCTTCCCGGAATTGTTTTTCACCGTTACGTCGGCGCGTGAGGTGTAAAAAACGTCCGATTTTTGCGCGGCAACTCTTGCGGCGGCACCGTCGTAAAGGAGCCCGTCACGGTGCATAATGCGCTCTATCCTTATCGCGCGGTCGGCGATCACCGCGACCGTGAGGTCACATTCGCGGTCAAATCCCGATTCAAACAGAAGCGGAACGTCGGCGGTCAGAGCACGGCAACCTGTTGCGGCGTACTGATCGATCAGCGACTTCATACGGGCTATTACGTGTCCGTGCGTCAGCTCGTTGAGTGCCTCCAGCTCGGCTTCTGCTCCGGGGGCGAATACGATATCTGAAAGTGCCGCCCGGTCGAGTGTGCCGTCACTTCGCACGATATGCTCGCCGAATCGCTCGCACAACCGGTCGATCAGCTCGGAGGGCGGTGTGAGCAGTCGGTGATATATTTTATCTGCGTTAAGAGAGGGAATTCCGGCGGCGGTAAGCTTGGCGCAAAGCTCGCTTTTGCCCGCACCCGACGGTCCCGTTATGCCGATAATGACCATTTAAGGCTCCTTTCGATATCATTATAGCTTTATATCAAATAATTATATCATATTTTTTTACGCTTTGCAACACCGACGACGACTAAAAGCAAAATTTTTCGTGCGCAAAAAAACGGAGCACCGTCGAGGTGCCCCGCACTTTGATGAATATTTAATTATTTACCATTCACGTCGAGCCGCTTGACGTACGCGCGGCGGCGCTTGTGCTCCACCGCTTTGAAGTGACGCCATTGATTGCGTATATTCAGGTTATTCTCAAGGTTCAGGTTGGTTTCGGCGTATTTGACCTTCGAGGAGCACAGGAGCTCCATAAGCTTTGCCATAAATGCGGCGCTGACACCCTTGCTGCCGTATTCGGCAGACACGCCGACGAGCCCGAGGTCAACGACCTCCGGTGAGCGCACCGAGTGCAGGAATTTGACGACAGCCTTCGGGGTCAGATGCCCGTCCGACGCTTTCATAGCCCCGGCTATCGAGGGTATGCAGAGCCCAAAGCAGACCACGCGGTCGTTCTTGTCAAGAAGTACGGCAACGTAATCCTTGCTGACGATGGATTTGAAGTTTTCTATCGTCATCTTCTTCATCCCCTCGGTGAAGGGAACCGTGCCGTAAATGTTTTCGTAGCTCTCGTCGAGCAGTTCGAACAGTTGGTCCGAATACTTTTCTATAAATTCGTTGATGTTTTTTGACGTGTCGAAATGAAGCTCGTACCGTTTAAGAACGTATTCGGCGGTTTTTTGAAGTCTGTCATCGGGCTCGTCGGGCGGAAAAAGCTTTGATTCCACCCAATCGACCTCTTTTGCGTAACCGCAGGCCTCCACGAGCCGCGGGTAGTAATCGTAGTTGTATTGCTCCTCAAACGTTGAGGGCTGATCAAAGCCGTCGATCAGCAGCCCCTCTCGCTCAAGATCCGAAAATCCGAGCGGCCCGCAAACGGTATCCATAGACAGCGATCTTGCCCAATCCTCGACCGCGCCGAAAAGTGCCCGGGCGACGCTTTCGCTGTCGATGCAATCGAACCGTGTAAATCTGACGCGCCGTTCGCCCGTTTTTTCGTTGTGAGCCTTTTGCAGTATGCCGGAGATCCTTCCGACCGTTTTGCCGTCCTCCTGCGCGAGAAAGTATACCGCCTCGCAGGTGTCGTAATAAACGTAATCATTGCGGAATATCTTCTTTTCATCCATATAAAGCGGGGGGACGAAGTACGGGCAGCCGTGATAGAGCTTCAGCGGGAAATTCAAAAATTCGCGGCGATCGCGCGCCGTTGTGACCTTTTTGACGGTTATCATAGGCTTATCTGTGTATTGCGTGAAAGCTCACCCCAACGCCGTTAGGTCCGCAATGGCTACCTGCGGTCGGATTGACCACCGAATACTGTATCGTCAGCTTGCCGCCGAATTCGTTCTGAAGCATCTCGCCGAGCTGTTCCGCGATATCCGAAACATCCGAATGGGTAATGATGACACGGTGCGATTCGACATTATCGCCGAGCTCGCGAACGTATTGCACGAGTCTTGCAAGGGCGCGAACGCGTCCGATCTCCTTGCCCACGCTGACCATCTTGCCCTCGCTGTCCATATATATTATGGGGCGCACCCCGACGAGAGAGCCCATAACCGCCGCAAGTCCGCTGACCCGTCCGGATTTTTTGAAGAACTTAAGGTCGTCGGCGTAAAAATACGCCGCGAACTTATCGACCTCGGTGCTCGCCCATTCAAGGATCTCCTCCACCGTCTTTCCGGCAAGGTACATATCCCCGATCTCCTCAACTATGTTGAGACTGCCGAGGGTGATGCCCTTGGTGTCGACGGTGTAGAATTTTCTCTCCGGATAGTGCTCGCGGAGCTCCCTGAGTGCAAGCTCCATAAAGCCGAAGGTCGCCGTCATCGCGGCGGAAAAGTGAACGTAGAGTATATCGTCGCCGGCAGCAAAGACGGGCTCGAAATACTCGATATATTTCGCGGGACTTATCGCGCTGGTGGAGGGAATTGTGCCTTCCCTCAGCATATCGTAAAAAGCCTTGTGATCGAATTCGTCAAAGTCCACGTAGGGGTAGATATCCTTGCCGTTGACCGTATACGGCATACTGATAAGACCGTAGCCGTATTTCTTTGCTATTTCGGGGGTTACGTCGGTATCGGTGTCGGTAAAGAGCTTAAGCATATATCCTCCAAAAGAAAACGTGATCACCACTCATTTTACATTACGTCGGGCGGTTTGTCAACCGACATTTTTGACGATTTGTACTAAACGGGCGGCGTTTATTATATTTTTGCCGGAATTTACGCATAATCCTTGAAAAAATGGGCCCGATGTGATACAATAAAACAATAATAACGTTGATATACCGTTGCCGAAGGGGGGAGTTAAGATGGCACTGGTCGTAAGGGACCTTACGAAGCGCTTCGGCGAAAAGGTTGCCGTGGACGGATTGAGCTTTGAGATGACCTCGCCGGGGGTGTTCGGGCTTATAGGCACGAACGGTGCGGGCAAAACGACCTCGATCAGGATGATGCTCGGAATAATGCGTCCCGATCGCGGCAGCTCCGAATGGGACGGAATGCCGATAGACCGCGATACCTTGAGCTTCGGCTATATGCCTGAGGAGCGCGGTATCTACGGCAAGGTCGGTGTGCTCGAACAGCTCGTCTATTTCGGTATGCTCCGCAGGATGAGCAAGGCGGCGGCGACCGAGTCGGCGATGCGCCTGACCGATCGGTTGGGGATTGCCGAATACCGTCGGATGAACGCCGACAAGCTGTCTAAGGGAAATCAGCAGAAGGTACAGCTTGCGGCAACTCTTATACACGATCCGCAGCTTATAATACTTGACGAGCCTTTTTCGGGGCTTGATCCGCTTAGCACCGAGCTTTTGCGCCGGGTCATCGGGGAGCTGATCGACGAAAAAAAGTATATAGTTATGAGCAGTCACCAAATGACGACGGTGGAGGAGTACTGTGAAAACATAGTGATCCTTAACCGCGGTCAAACCGTTCTGAGCGGTAATCTTCGGGAGATCAAGGCGGGATACGGTCATACGAGACTTGCCGTGGATACTTCGGCGGAGGTTGAGGCTATCGCCGTGTCACGGGGGCTCAAGGTAATACGCCGCGGTGCCGACGGCACCGAATATGCGGTTAACGGGAAAGCGGAAGCCGACGGATTCCTTGCGGCTATGACCGCGGCGGGGGTATTCCCGCTGAGGTACGAGCTCCGCGAACCGTCGCTCAACGAGATATTCATTGAGAAAACGGGGGCAGATGCGGTATGAAGCAGATATTCAGCGTATTTGCCTTTACCTTCAAAGTCGGGGCAAGGAAGAAAACGTTTATAATCACGACCGTAATAATGCTCGTGCTCGTATTTGCCGTGTGTCTGCTGCCGAGTCTGCTCGTCGCCGTTACGGGCGGGGATACCGACAGCATAGGATCCGATAACAAGTTTTACAGGTGCTACTATATCGACGAGACCGGGATGCTTTCGGGCGGGGAGCAGGTGCTTGCCGAGGCCTTCCCGGACGTGGCGTTTTACGTCAGATCGCCGCAGGATCGGGAGGCGCTTGTATCGGGGATGTCGGATGACGCCAAGTCCGCGCTCGTGCTCGTGACGGCAGGCGAGGACGGAAGGCCCGAGATATCGGTCATTGCGAAGGACTTCCTCAATAAGATCGCCGCAAGCTACGGCGACGTATCCACCGCGCTCGGAAAGCTTTACGCGCAACGGGTGATGGAGAACGCCGGAGTAGGGCAGGACGTTATAAGCGACGCTCAGGCAGATATTCGCTGTGAGCTTATCACCGAGGGGGGCTTGAACCTCTCGGGCTATATTGCCGGTATGCTGTTGACGACCCTGACCTTCTTTGCCGTATATTATTACGGATACGGAATCGCCGCGTCGATCGCGAGCGAGAAGTCGTCAAGGATTATGGAAACGCTTGTGGTTTCGGCAAAGCCCACCTATATACTGATAGGCAAATGCCTCGGTATGGGGGTGCTCGGTCTGAGTCAGTTCGGCGGGATACTCATTTTCGCGGCAGTGTGTTGGAGCGTATTCGTTCCCGCGGATTTCACCCTATTTGGAATATCACTGAGCTTTGCATCCTTTACCCCGGGGTCGGTGGCACTGATCATACTGTTCTTCATCCTCGGATACACGCTGTACGCTCTTATGAACGCGGTCTGCGGAGCCACGATAGATAAGCTGGAGGATCTGAATGCCGCTATGATGCCCGTGATGCTGATCTCAATGGGGGCATTTTACCTGAGCTATTTTACCGCCGTTATGGGTACGACTTACGATTATCTCGTAAATACCTGTATGTACGTTCCGTTCTGTGCGCCCTTTATTATGCCGTTCATAATACTTAACGGTGAGGTTGAGGCGTGGCAGGTGGCGTTGTCGGCGGCTATATTGGCCGTATCGATTGTTGCCGTCGCCGCCGTGTCGGTCAGAATCTACAACGCCTCGGTAATGCACTACGGCAAGCGGCTAAAGCTGTTTGAGGCTATCCGAAAAAATAAAAAAGACAGATAAAGGAGGGGAGAGCTCCCCGGTTTACGGGAGCTTGAAAGAATAATGATACCTGATCCCATAATAGAATTCGGACCGGTGAAGGTCTATATGTACGGCGTTATGATAGCCGTTGGTGTGCTTTGCGCCTTTATCGTGCTGTATTTTTACGGCAAAAGGCTCGGCGTTCCGCAAAAAACGAGTGATTTCGTATTCTATGACGCGATCGCGTCGATTGCAGTCGGATTTCTCTCTGCGGCGCTGGTTCAGTCGGTTTACGATTATATCGAGGACCCGTCGCAGGGCTTTCACTTCGGGCAAAGGATCACGTTTATCGGCGGCTTTATCGGCGGGGCGATCTTTTTCCTTGCGTTATATTTTCTGCTCAGAAAAAAGCTCGGTATAAAGCTGCCGCACGCCTTGCCGATCATTCCGTGTGCGATAACGGTGGGTCACGCATTCGGGCGTATCGGGTGCTTCTTTGCCGGGTGCTGTTACGGAAAGCCGACCGACTCGGTCTTTGGAGTAAAGTTCCCGAACGTCGGCGAAACGGTACATCCCACTCAGCTTTACGAGGCGGCGTTCCTCTTCGTCTTATTTGCCGTCCTCTCCTTCTTCGTGCTGAAAAAGATGAAGATATGTAAGTATAATTTGGAGATTTACCTCGCGGCTTACGGTGCCGCAAGGTTCGTGATAGAGTTCTTCCGCGGGGACGACCGCGGGAGCGTCGGGCTCTCGATTTCGCCGTCGCAGATGACCTCGATCCTGCTGATAGTTGCGGGGGCTTTGTTGCTTTTCTTCCACCTGCGTTTCGGGGCTCATTTTTCCGCGCCGCCCGCTATGACGGAGGATGACGGATCGGATCGCACGGACGGTTGATCCGCGAGGAAAAAGGTATGAAAAAGAAGGTATTTCGCAACGTTGCGGTGATCGCTCTTGCGGCATTGCTTGTGGGGGCCGCCTCGGTGCTTGCCCTGAACGGTTACGTGAAGCGTTTCGGGGCAGGGCGGATACTAAGTGCCGAGGACGCCGCACGTTTGGACGGCGTTGACTGCATCCTTGTGCTCGGATGTAAGGTGCGCGATGACGGCACGCCGAGCGATATGCTTAACGATCGCTTGACGTGTGGGATCGAGCTCTATGCCGCCGGAGTCGCGCCGAAGCTCCTTATGAGCGGGGATCACGGGCGGACCGACTATAACGAGGTCGGAACGATGAAGCGGTGCGCCGTAGACGCCGGCGTTCCGTCAAGCGACGTTTTTATGGATCACGCGGGCTTTTCCACGTACGAGAGCGTCTATCGGGCAAAGGAAATATTCTGCGCCCGGAAGATAGTTATAGTGACGCAGGAGTATCACCTGTACCGAGCTCTGTATATTGCCGAGCAGCTTGGAGTGGAGGCTTACGGCGTTGCGTCGGATCGGCATACTTACGGCGGGCAGACCTTTCGGGAGTGTCGGGAGATCCTTGCCAGATGTAAGGATTTTGCGACTTCGCTGTTTAAGCCCGAGCCGACCTACCTCGGCGACGCGATACCGATCAGCGGCGACGGGGATCTTACGAACGATTAAAAAAGCCTAACTGCCGCAGAAGGTGTTGATCCTTCTGCGGCAGTTAGGCTTTTGTAACGCACATTGAGGTGAGTTGTAAAAGTATTATAGCTGAGTTAAGAGTAAAAAAACTGTTGCAATCAATGATATTATCGTAATAACCGTGAAGAAAGCCACACAATTTTTTATTGTTTTGATATTTTTTGCATTCCGAAGTGCACAGTATTCTTGTATTTTCTCAGAGGTTATTTCTAACGGAACAACTCTATAAAACTTGTCACGCTTTGCGCCGTCTCCTTCTGTGTATTGGGCAATGTCAACAGGGAGGCTTTCTTTGTTTTTCAGTAGCTCCGAAAACATTTTGTTTTCTTCTTCGGTGCAATCAATCTCTTGACATAAGCCGCTTTCATATTTTAATTCGAGCAATCTTTCATCAAACCTTTTTCTTCTCATAATTAATTACCCCCAAATTGAAAGCAGAATAGCCGCAAGACCAATCCTTGCGGCTATTGCGGTTTTTAGCCGCGATTTGTCAGTGGACTATAAAAAAGATATTTTCTCGCTTTTGTGTTAGAGATTTGAACCCTTATAGCTGCTGAATGATAAGAGAGATCATAAAGAAGGTGTTGGGGTTTTCCTCCG
>CAYWVC010000034.1:0-14204 GCA_964461635.1 uncultured Lachnospiraceae bacterium | reverse complement strand
ATCCCTCACTTGCCGGAGCGCAGCGCTTGGCGGAATCTATTCCGGAGGAGCTTATATTTTAATAATTCAATCAATATAAAGGAAATCACGTCTGCACGGCTATGCCGTGCAGACGTGATTTAACTATCTTAGTATTTCTCCGCAGGTCTCAAGGATATGCCTTATGGTACACTCAAAGCCGTCTGCCATTAACGAATAGCCCATATCGTTTGGGTGAACGGTATCTATCGTGCAGTCGTTCTCGGTTTTCCCGAGAAAGAAGGACTCGCCGTCTATATACCAAATGCGGCGGTCGCCCGATTCGCGCGCGTGACGGAAGGTGTCGATTATAACGTCCCGACGGTCGATCGCGGTGGCAGGATTAGTAGCGATGTTCGGTCTTGAAACTATGACGTACGGGGTATCGGGCTGAACGGCGCGGAACCTGTCGTACATTCGCTGATGCGTCGAACGAAGGTGCTCAACGTTCGGTGCGTTATGATCGTAATCACAGATAAAAATGCACATTGAGAGGAAACTCAGATAATCGGTGATCGCATCCTCACCCTTGGCATTTCCGGAGAAGCCGAGGTTGAAAATGTCCATATTCAATCTGCGCGTCAGAATATTGGAGTAGATCAATCCCGGGCGGGTCGCTCCCGTTCCGTGCACGATCGAGCTCCCGTATATGACTATCGGTACCGTATTCCGGTATTTCAAGCCCTCGCCGAGCGTTGCATCCTCCTGAATCCCCACGTACAGATCCTTTACGCAGGAATGGAGAGGGAAGTTTACCGTGAAGTGCCTCATCCGCCTTGAACCGAGACGGATTATCTGCTCGTATCCACCGTCGGACTTGTATGGAGGAAGAAACGATTTTGCGTAACGGCTTTCACCGAAATCCGGGTAGTCCTCATACAGGTCAAAGCCCGCTGACGCTTCAAGCGGAGTATGAGAGTTCCTGCCGAGTATCGGCATCACTGCCTTTATTGCAACGTAAGACGAATCGGTAGAGAAGCGGACACGGCCCCCGGCGCTTTCTTTTGAAAGCTTGACGACTCCGGGGTTGGTAGCCTCGGCTACGTCCGCCGGTAACCGACGAAAATACGGTTGTCCGTAGGGATCAAAAAATCCGTATATGTTAAAGGGGGCTTGACGCACGTCGTGAAACCTTATATCCGGCTCCTCAATGGAGGTTTCGATGATCATATTCCTGTCTACTTCAACGTAACCTTGGGCCGTATCTTTGACGTTATTTTCGGTATCCATATAAGTTTTAACCTTTCTTAGAATAATAACTCAGCTGCCAAGCTTTCCGCGCAGGGCGCGTTCAAGCTTTTTGCCTATGGCGTCTGCCATTTTCATCATACCGAGATCATTCGGATGAGTGCCGTCGACGGTGCAGGAGTCCTCGTCGGGACCGCGGAAGAAGCCCTCTCCGTCAATGTAAAATGCCATTTCGTCGCCCTGTGATCTTGCAAAGCGATATGTGTCTATTATCACGTCGCGCCGCTGACAGTCGGACTCGGTGTGAGCAAAGTCGGGGCGGGATATCATAATATACGGTATATCGGGGTGCGAGGCGCGTATTATTTCATACATACGCCGATGCGTTTCACGCAAATAATCGACCGACGGCGCGTTGTGATCGTAGTCGCTTACAAACGCCAGCATATCGAGCGATGCCATATAATTGACCAACGGCAGTTCGGCACGGCCGTTTCCGGAAAAGCCGAGATTTATATAATCAAGGTCATAGCGGCGCGATATGATGTTTTCATACGTAAGACCGGGGCGAGAGGAGCAAGCTCCCTGCGTTATGGAGCTTCCGTAGAAGACGACCGGCAGCTTCGTGCGGTAAAATTCACCTACGTTCAGATGGGCGTCGGGCTCTATACCTATGAAGAGCTCGTTGACCGCGTTGTAGGAAGGGAAGTTGAGGGTGTACGATCTCATCCTCCGGTCGCCGAGCTTGACAAGGCTCTCGTACCCGTCGGTTATTGACGGATCGGGCTTGAAGGTCTTTATATAGCGGCTTCCGCCTTGGCTGTCAAGATAGAGATCAAAGCCCGTGGTGCCCGTCAGGGGCATATGGCTGAGTCTTTTGACGTATGGCATTTTTACACTTATGGCTATATATTCCGAATCGGTCGAGAAGCGGAGCCTTCCTCCGGCGGTCTCTACGGACAGGTGCTTAACACCGATTCCGGTAGCCGCGGCAACGTCCTCCGGCAGTCGCCGGCAGACCGGTTGGTCGCGGTATTGATAAAGACCGTATGCCCTGAACGGATCGCTCTTCGTGTCGTAGAAGGTGATCCCGGGCTCGGTCAGCTTTGTTTCGAGCTTTACTTTTTTCGCTTCTGCCATCGTGGTTCTCCTTTTCTGTTGTGACTGTATAGATTATAGCACTCATTGTGATTTTCGTCAATCTGCGATCCGAAGCTGCAAAAAAAATTTTATCATTTTGCAAATGTAATGGCGAAGTCATTTTGCGTTCACACTGCGTTTTCAATTGTGGAATATGATATATCTGTATATAAAATGTACGGAGGGTACTATGGTAACGGTAGAAAAGATACAGCAGTACGGGAAGAAGAAGCGCGTCAAAAAATTGCGCAGCATTATACGCAAGGGCGCGACATACGATATTATAGACGCGGTTTTCGAACAGTTGGGACAGATACATACGAAGGAGAACTTTTCATACCTTTGCGAGATGTATCAGTTTAAGGATCCCTTTGTGCATCTTGCCGTAGTAAAAGCCATTGCGGATTGTGCTCAGCCCGAGAATATAGAAATAATTCGTCATTATCAGAACGGTGAGAGCGATGCACAGGCAGCCGAGATACTCGGTGCTCGCGTGCTTGAGCTTAAGAAGGAAAACGATAAGCTGAAATCCGAAAAGGAAAAATTCTATTGATCGTGTGATCATAAAAACGCAACGTCGCTTCGGATCGAGTCCGCTGCGGCGTTGCGTTTTCTTATGTTCGACTATAAAATAAAGCTCCCCCGCGAAGGCGTTATGCCCGTCGGGAGGAGCTTTGTTGCATTTATTAGTTAATTATTTGCCGCGGCAGTCGTCGTGGTGGTGCTGCCGGTATCAGGCGTAGCGGTGCTGTCGTTGGTAGCAGTCGTTGTCGTGCTGTCGGTGGCACCGTTGGGGTCGACGGTGGAGAGCTGGGAGTTGCGGATGTAATATACCTTGTTATCCTCGGTCTTTACGCGGCTCCAACCGTATTCGGTGTTGTTCTCCTTGGTGATTCCGGTGCGGGTAAGCTTGGTTCCGTCGGCAAACTTTGCCGCCCAATCACTGGTGCTGGCAGATGAGTATGCATTGACCTCGCCGCCCTTTACGTAAACATCGTTGCCCTTGCCGTCATCCTCGGTAGGATGAACGAAAACGATCTCGTTTACAGCGGTGAACTGATCGTCGGGAACGGCAGTGTCGGACGGTTTGTTGGGATCGTCGGTCTCAACGGGGGAAGCGGAAAGGTAGAGCGAGGAGACGTAGCGAACGTCGCCCTGATATATTATACGGCTCCAATCGGCGTTATAACCGGTACGGGTGACCTCGGTCCCCTTCGCAAGCTGTCCGACTATGTTGGTTGAATTCTCGGACGAGGGAGTCGAGCGCACGTTGAGCTTGTCGGTGCTGACGTACATTTTGTCGTTGACGTCGGTGAAGCTGACGTTGCCCGAGGGCGTGACGGGATCGTTTGTGGTGGGTGTAGTGGTCGTGGTGTTGTCGGTTCCTTCGGTCGGGTCTGTACAGGCGACGAGAAGCGAGACGAGGGCAAGCGTTACAAGGACGGCTGCAAGTACTTTTTTCATTTTATATCTCCTTATTTTTAGAATAGATGTTTAAATTAATGATACCATATGTTGTGTTTCTTGTCAAGCGGTTGAGACGAAAAAACACTGTATTTTGATTATATATTTTCGGCGGCGATCAAGCGCTTTATTGCACCGATCGCGATACGGACGGCTCTTTCGGTATCGTATAGTTCGTTAGCCGAGGTGTCGAGCCCGGCAAGTGCGCGTTCCTGATTCCATATCACGTGGAATACCGATCCGGCACGTACGCCGAGTGCCGCCGCGACAGTGTAAATGGTTGCCGATTCCATTTCGGATGCCAAGACGCCGAGGCGCTTCCAAGCCTCCCACTTAGCCTTGAGCTCGGAGCTTATCGGCATTCTGTCGGGCGAGTGCTGACCGTAGAAGGAATCCTTGCTTTGAACGACTCCGATATGGTACGGCAAACCGAGAGATCTTGATTCCTCTACCAGAGCCGAGGTTACGTCAAAGTCCGCCGTGGCGGGATATTCTATGGGAGCGTATTCGCGGGACGTTCCGTCCTGTCGCACGGCTGACGAGGCGATGACCGCATCGCCCGAGCACACCTTCAGAGCTATCCCTCCGCAGGTTCCGACGCGTATGAAGGTATGAACACCGCAGGCGGCAAGTTCCTCGACCGCAATAGCCGATGACGGTCCGCCGATGCCGGTTGAGCATACTGCGACGGGCTGGCCGCAAAGCTTGCCCCTCCAAATGTTGTATTCGCGATTGGATATGAAAAATTCGGGCTCGTCGAAGTGCGCCGCGATCTTTTCGCATCTTCCCGGATCACCGGGGAGCAGACAGTAGCCCCCAAGATCGCCCTTCTTGCATTTTATATGGAATTGTTCGGTATGAGCGTCAAGCATAAGTAATTCCTTTCCGAGTGCCTATCTTTCGATCGGCCGCGATCAGTTGAACGTGATGTCAAATCCGGCTGTATAGTCGGATTGAGGATCCAAACGTATCATATCGGACTTTGTGGCGAGGTCATCGACCTTACCGTCAAATGAGGGCAGTCCGTTCATGGGCTCTATGCATACGAACGGGGCGTCCTTCTTTACCGGGTGCCATATGCCGAGGTATTTCATATCCGGGTAATCGAGTCTTACGGATTTGTCGGACATCTTTGACTTTAAGGTCACGGAGCTCGCCATACCGTGAAGGAAGATGGCGTCGTTGTCAAACAGCTCGTGCTTCAACGGGAGCACGTTGCCCTCCTTGAGAGCGAAGCTTGCGGTCCTGCCCGTTTGGAAGCAGGAGTCGGAGAAGCATATCTGCTCCGGTGTGGCGGTATCGCCGAATTCGAGGTACCAATCCTCAAACGATCCCTTGTCGATGGGAGCGTTGAATCCCGGGTGTCCGCCCAGGGTGAAGATAAGCTCCTTATTCGAGCTCGGATTTTTCACGGTGAATCCGACGTGAACCTTTTTGCCTTCAAGAACGTATGTGACCTTCAATGCGAAATCAAAAGGATATTGACTCCGCGTCAGGTCGTTGGGCGTCAGCGTTACGGTGACGGAATTACCGTTAACTGTCGCGCCGTCGCACGGATTGTTCCGGAGGAAGCCGTGGCTTTTCATAAAGTATTGGTTTCCCTCGTAGGTGTAATAACCTCCGAACAGTCTGCAACAAATGGGGAAGAGCAGCGGTGCCTGTCCCTTCCAATAACGTTCGTCCCCTTGCCAAACGTATTCGCAGCCGTCGGATTTTGAGATGACCGAGACGAGCTCGGCCCCGATATCAGAGACCGTAATCCTCAGATATTCGTTTTCAATTGAATAATTCAATCAAGATCCCCCCTTTTTTTACGGTAGTAACATTATAGCACATTTACCTTTTCAAGACAAGGTATATTTCGCATTTTTTATCAAACAATATTTGTGAAAAAAGTGCTGAAGGAGGCTTGGGGCGTGAACATTTTCAGATTGAATGCAACGGTTCGCGGTGCCGCCGGCATAGTGGGCAAAAAGGAGCACGAGGGACCGCTGGGCGGATATTTTGATATGTATGACGCAACGGATAAATTTGGTGCCGATACATGGGAAAAGGCGGAAAGCGAGATGCAACGCAGAGCTCTTACCGTAGCGATCAAAAAGGCTGAGGTGGACGGAAAGGCGGTAGGCACTTTGTTCGCGGGGGACCTTCAGAACCAGTGTGTCGGATCGGCGTACGGCTTGCTTGACTTCGGGATCCCGTATTTTGGGCTCTACGGTGCCTGTTCCACGGCGGCGGAGGGGATGATACTTGCGTCGGCTTTGGTCACTCACGGGCTGTCGGAATATTCGGCGGCGGTCACGTCATCTCATTATTGTTCTGCCGAACGTCAGTATCGCACTCCGCTTGAATACGGATCTCAGCGACCGCCGACCGCACAGTGGACGGTGACGGGTGCGGGGGCACTCGTTATCGGACCGCCGTCCGCAGGTGAGGTGCGGATTACCGAGGCACTGCCGGGCATCGTCGTTGAGAAGGGAATACGCGATGCCAACAATATGGGGGCGGCGATGGCACCGGCGGCATTGTCTACGCTGTTGCGCTATTTTGATCGCTCGGATCTGCTCCCGGAGGACTTTGATATGATAGTGACCGGAGATCTCGGGTACGAGGGCGGGGCGCTGCTTTCCGATCTTGCGGCGGCAGAGGGACTGCGACTGTCGGGAGTTTACAATGATTGCGGAATGATGATATTCAGCCGATCGGCGCAGGATGTGCACTCGGGCGGATCGGGTTGCGGCTGTTCCGCGGTCGTAATGGCGGATTATATCATTCCGCGGCTGAAGGAGGGCAAACTGCGACGTGTCCTTTTTCTCGGCACCGGGGCTATGATGAGCCCGTCAAGCGTTCAGCAGGGATGCGCCATTCCCGCGATAGCACATCTTGTGCGATTGGAGGCTCCCGAGGTTTGAGGCAAGTGCGGTATTGCCTTAAGTAAAAAATCATTGACGAGGAAGAAAAAATGATGAATTACGTTTGGGCGTTCATTGTCGGCGGGCTGTTCTGTGTCGTGGCACAGATACTGATAGACCGCACGAAGCTGACTCCCGCCCGTATACTCGTGCTTTACGTTGTAACGGGTGTGGTGCTCGGCGCGGTAGGAATATACGAGCCGTTGGTTGAGCTTGCGGGCGGAGGGGCAACCACTCCACTGACCGGATTCGGCTATCTCATATCCAAGGGTGTGCGCAAGGCTGTGGAGAGTGACGGCTTGCTCGGCGCACTCACCGGAGGACTCACGGCAGCTTCGGGCGGTATTGCGGCTGCGATCTGCTTCGGATATCTTGCCGCTCTGCTCTTTAAGGGCGGCCCGAAGCGTTGACTCAGGTGGGCATAAAACATCCTTTTGCGGCTGTCAGAACGCAAAAAAATTCGGACAAATCGGCAGAAGTGTAATATTTTATTACGCCGAAGCCGTTTTGTCTGTTTTATTTTGGAGAAAAATGTTGTATTATTCAGTATATTATTAGGTAACCGCAAAACAATCAAAGGAGAAAAAAGTTATGAAAAAGGTTAAGATCATTACCGATTCCTGTGCGGACATTACGAAAGAATTGCTTGACAAATATGATATCGATTATGCAAGAATGAATACCGTCCTCGACGGCAAGACCACTCCCGCGTCGCTCTCTTGGGAATATTATTCGGCTCACGAGCTCTACCAGTCGATAAGAGACGGTAACCGCGTAACGACCACGCAGGTACCCGTTGACGAATTTAACAGGATCTTTGAGCTCTATCTTGAGCAGGGATATGATATCGTGTACGTCGGGTGCTCGCTTAAGCAATCGGGTTCGGTCAACATAGCCTGCGTTGTTGCCGAGAAGATGAAGGAGAATTATCCCGATGCCGAAATATACTGCATCAATTCGCTTAACTCCAGCACCGGTGAAGGGATGCTTGCTATAATGGCATCCGAGCTCGCCGCAAAGGGTATGTCTGCCAAGGAAATAGCGGAGATGGTCACCGCCAAGCGTAACACGGTCCACGAATTTGTGACGGTACAGACACTGGATTATTTGCATCGCTCGGGCAGAGTAAAGGGCTCGGCGGCATTCTTCGGCAATCTTTTCGGAGTGAAGCCGATAATCATCTCCGATGCTGACGGTTACCAGACCCCGATCAAAAAGGTCAAGGGACGTGTGAATTCGATAAAGGAATCCATACGTCTTCTCAAGGAAGAGTCTTTTGATAACGGTCAGCCGATATACTTCTCCCATGCCGATTGCCCGGATGAGGAGGTCGCTATGATACAGGATATGCTTAAGGAAGCCTTCCCGAAGTCAGAGATCATTACGGGCTATATCGGACCGATAGTCGGTGCCTGCGTCGGTCCCAACGCCATCGCGATATTTGCATACGGCGACGAGATTACATACAGAGTCGACGCCAAGAGCTGAGGGCGGGTGTAACGGCTCGGGGAAAAACGGTGCTCCGATTCCCGCAAACAAAAAGAATATTTATGCCGCCGAGGGGCGGCGGAATGGATACTATATGAACGAAAAAGTATTGGACGGAAATCTTCTCGCCGAGTTGATCAGAGGCGGTGCGGCAAACCTTTCGCAGAATGCGCAGAAGGTCAATGACCTCAACGTTTTTCCGATCCCGGACGGGGATACCGGCGATAATATGCTTATGACTATGAAGGGAGGCGTGAGCGCCTCATCCGACAGCTTCGCTTCGGTGTCCGAGGCGGCTCGGCGCATCTCCGACGGTATGCTTCTCGGCGCGCGCGGAAATTCGGGCGTTATACTGTCACAGTTTTTTGCCGGCTTTGCGGCGGCGTTGGACGGATTTGAAAGTGCCGACGTGGAGCAGATAAAGGCAGCCTTGCGCGGGGGCGTGCGCCAGGCGTACGGTGCGGTGGCAGAGCCGACGGAGGGAACCATACTTACCGTTATGCGCGAGGCATCCGATGCCGTGGCGACCGCTGACGTAACTACGGGCGAGGAGCTTCTTTCTACGTTTATCGAGGAGGCTAAGTCCTCACTTCGCAGAACACCGGAGCTGTTGGACGTCCTGAAAAAAGCGGGAGTCATAGATTCGGGCGGCGCGGGTCTTGTTTACATTGCCGAAGGCGTGCGCAAAGCCTACTTTGGGGAGGCCGTTGCCGGCGATCTGACCGGAATGTCCGCGGGGGGCAAGGCCGATGTCAACTATGACCTGTTTGATGAGAACAGCGTGATGAAATACGGATATTGTACCGAGCTGCTTATGAGGCTTCAGACCTGCAAGGTCGACCCCGCGAGCTTCGATATCAACGTTATCGTCGACTATATGAAGAGCATAGGAAATTCCGTCGTCGCCTTCAAGACCGGAACGGCGGTAAAGCTGCACGTTCATACGATGACACCCGAAAAGGTATTTGAATTTTGTCATCAATTCGGCGAGTTCTTGACCGTTAAGGTCGAAAATATGTCACTTCAGCATTCGGGGACAGAGCTCCCGGATACGGAGGATGATGAATTTACCGTTAAGCGCGACGGCGGTGAACGCAAGAAATTCGGCGTCGTTGCGGTGGCATCCGGGACAGGTATGCGAAACGTGTTCTCGGAGATGGGAGCCGACTTCGTTATTGAGGGCGGACAGAGTATGAACCCGTCTACTGCCGATTTTATAGATGCTTTTGAGCACGTCAATGCGGACAATATTATCGTTTTCCCCAATAACGGCAACGTTATACTTACCGCAATACAGGCGTCGAAGCTGTATGAAGGGTCCGAGGTTTACGTTCTGGAGAGCAAGACGATAGGTCACGGCTACGCGGCGCTTACTATGCTCAATACCGACAGCGATGATATAGACACGATAATGGGCGAGCTCAACGACGCTATGCGGGATGTTGTCAACGTCGAGATCTCGTGCGCCGTGCGCGATGCCGAGATGGACGGGTTCTCGGTGCAACCGGGCGATTACATAGGCTTTACCGGAAAGCGTATAGTCTCGTGCAACAAGTCGCGCGAGGAGGCGGTCTACGCGGCGGCAGACAGGATAGGATTGAGCGATCATCCCGTTTGTATGCTTATAAAGGGAGCGGCCGCTACCGACGTTGAAGCCGAAGGGCTTGTGAAGGAGCTGTCCCGCCGCAACGGGGGGATAGAGGTTTACGGGATCGACGGCGGACAGGACATCTACGATTATATTCTCGTGGCGGAATAAGTTTACGCTTTATCCGCGCGTGGCGCTTGACGTTCCGCATTATATACGGCGAAACGTCAAGCGCCATTAATTGATAAAAACGAAAGGAAGGTCCGATGGCTGTAATGCACGAGAGCACGTTTGACCACGGTTTTAAAAACGCAAGCTTTACGAAAGAGATGAAGGCGACCCATAAGATACTTGCGCCCGATATCTTTCCGATACATATGAAACTCATAGAGGGCATATTCCATATGTACGGATACGATTTCGAGGTCCTGCATACGACCGGTCAGCACATTATAAACACGGGGCTGAAGTACGTACATAACGATATGTGCTACCCTGCGATATGTATGAGCGGGCAGCAGTTGAATGCGCTTGTCTCGGGGGAATACGATCCGCATCGGGTGGCACTGATCCAATTTCAGACCGGCGGCGGTTGCCGTGCGTCCAATTACATATGGATGCTACGTAAGGCACTGCACAATATGAATATGGACTACGTTCCGGTCATTTCGCTGAGCTTTAACCGTGTGGAGAAATCGGACGGCTTCAAGATCACGTTTAATATGATAGCAAAGGGACTTATGGCTTTGGTCTACGGCGATATGATAATGCTGTTGCGCAATCAGATAAGACCGTATGAGGCACATCCCGGGGATACGCAAGCGGTGGTCGATAAGTGGAATGCCGAATTGCTCAGACAGTTTTCGCATAACGAGGGCTTGAGGGGCTCTGCGGTGCGTAAAAATCTGCGCGCTATTGCCGACGATTTCAGCAAGGTGGAGCGGCTGAATATCAAAAAGACCAAGGTCGGGATCGTCGGTGAAATATACGTAAAATATTCTCCGTTTGGCAATAACGGGTTGGAGGAGTTCCTCCTTTCGCAGGATTGCGAGTATATGGTTCCCGGCGTTATCGGATTCTTCCAATTTATGTTCGACAACCGTCAGACCGACTACCGTTTGTACGGGGGAAAGAAAAGCCGGAAATGGGTGGCTCAGATGGGGGCGGCTATTGCGGCTCGTATGGAAAAGGAAATGCTGGATGTGCTTAAGGAATACCCTCAGTTTACGTCACCCGCCGAATTTGCAAGGCTGCGTGAGCTCGGTGACCGGGTGATCGGGCGCGGGGTCAAGATGGGGGAAGGCTGGCTGCTCCCGGCAGAGATTGCCGAGCTCGTGGAGAAGGGCTACAATAACATCGTTTGCGCTCAGCCCTTCGGGTGCCTTCCTAATCATATAGTCGGAAAAGGAGTTGTGAGGACCCTGCGTGATATGTATCCGGATGCCAATATCTGTCCGGTGGATTATGATTCGGGTGCCTCCAAGGTCAATCAGGAAAATCGTATCAAGCTTATGCTTGCTATGGCAAGGGAGAGGGAAAATGAAGCGATTGGGTCTTGATATCGGCTCGACTACGATAAAATGCGTGGTCATTGACGAAAACGGAGAGATACAGTTCCGCTCGTACGCACGTCATCTGGCTCATATACAGGACACGGCGTCCGAGCTTCTGATGCAGATATCGGGGAGCTTCCCGGGCGAGCGTATGCTTGTGTCGGTATCCGGATCTGCCGGAATGGGGATCGCCGAGCGAGCCCACATCCCATTTGTGCAGGAGGTATATGCGGAGGGGAGCGCGGTGAAGGCGTTTTGCCCCGAAACCGATGTGGTTATCGAGCTTGGGGGCGAGGACGCGAAGATCCTCTTCTTGAACGGTGGCACGGAGGTCAGAATGAACGGCACGTGCGCGGGCGGAACGGGTGCATTTATAGATCAGATGGCATCGCTCATGAACGTTGAAATGAGCGAACTTGACGGCTTGGCTGCCGCGCATACGCAGGTGTATACCATTGCCTCCCGTTGCGGGGTCTTTGCCAAGAGCGATATTCAGCCGCTCATAAATCAGGGAGCCAAGAAGGAAGATATTGCCGCCGGTATTTTTTACGCCGTTGCAAACCAGACCGTAGCCGGCTTGTCGCAGGGAAGGGAGATAGGCGGCAATGTCCTTTATCTCGGGGGACCGCTGACCTTTTTTCCTCAGCTCCGACGTGCGTTTGACGACGTTTTACACGTAAGCGGAAAATGCCCCGACGATTCATTGTATTACGTTGCGCTCGGTGCTGCGATATCGCCGCTGTCGGAGAAATTCGGGATATCCGAGCTCGCCGGGACGTTGAAAAATTATACGGCGGAATCAAGCTATCCGGCGTGTCGCCCGCTGTTTTCGGATAGGGCGGAGTACGATGAATTCGTCGAGAGCCACCGTGCCGACTCCGAGGGCATAAACGCATCTGATACCCATCACACACGTGCGTTCCTCGGTATAGACGCGGGCTCTACTACCGTAAAGGCGGTGCTGTGCGATTCCGACGGGGCGATAGTGGACTCACTGTATACGCAAAATAGCGGTAACCCGGTTCCGATAATCAAAAAATATCTTGAGGAGCTTTATCAACGCTATCCCGATACGGGGATTGTCGGATCGGCGGTCACGGGATACGGAGAGGATATAATTAAAAATGCTTTTCGAGTGGACCTCGGCGTTGTCGAAACGGTAGCGCATTACACGGCGGCAAAAAAATTCTGCCCCGACGTTGATTTCATTATTGATATAGGCGGACAGGACATCAAGTGCTTCAAGATCAAGAACGGCGCGATCGACAGTATATTCTTGAACGAAGCTTGTTCGTCCGGATGCGGATCGTTTTTGCAGACCTTTGCCTCGGTAATCGGATTGACACCGCGGGAATTTTCGGATAAGGCGCTGTTTGCGGATGCCCCGGTTGATCTCGGCTCGCGTTGTACCGTGTTTATGAACAGCTCGGTCAAGCAGGCGCAAAAAGACGGTGCCACTATCGAAAATATCGCGGCGGGGCTCTCGATAAGCGTCGTTAAAAACGCCTTGTATAAGGTCATAAGATGCGCGGATGCCGAAAGCCTCGGCAAGAATATCGTGGTGCAGGGCGGTACCTTTAACAGTGATGCCGTTTTGCGGGCGTTCGAGCAGGAGGTTGGCAGAAAGGTTATCCGTCCCTCCATAGCCGGTCTTATGGGAGCGTACGGAGCCGCACTTTACGCGGCGCAGAAATGCTCCGGGCAGAGCGAGAGCACCTTGATAGATGCGGAGGATCTGAAGCACTTTACTCACGAGGCGAAGGCGGTCACCTGTAACGGATGCGGAAATCATTGCCGATTGACGGTGAATCTCTTTTCGGGGAATAGCACGTATATTGCGGGAAACAGATGCGACCGCCCTATAAAGGGGTCGGCGGCTAAGGAAAATTACAATATTTTCGCATACAAGAACGAACTCTTAGCCAAGTATCGCGATAATGTAAGGGATCCGGGCAAGACTACCGTCGGTATTCCGATGGGCTTGAACCTCTACGAGCTGTTGCCGTTCTGGTATACTGTACTGAAAGAGCTCGGGTTTAACGTGGTCGTCTCTCCGGTATCGGATCACGAGCTGTATCACAGCGGTCAGCACACGATTCCGTCGGATACCGTTTGCTATCCCGCAAAGCTCGTTCACGGGCATATAGAGGCACTGCTCAACGAGAAGGTTGACGTGATCTTCTATCCGAGTATGAGCTATAATGTGGACGAGGGAAAGGGATCCAATCACTTTAACTGCCCGGTTGTGGCTTATTATCCCGAGGTTATCGGGGCTAACGTGAAGGCTTTGAAAAAGGTCGAATACGTAAACGATTTTATAGGAATACACGATCCGAAGGAATTCGTGCGGCATTTTACGGGTATTCTTGATGCCCACGGACTTCACCGTGACGGCAAATCGGTAAAGCGAGCCGCAGATGCGGCGTACCGCGAGTACGAAAATTACAAAAATTCGGTGCGTGCCAAGGCGGAAGAGTATCTCGATATCGCGAAAGCCCGTCGAATTCCTGTCATAGTCCTTGCCGGCAGACCGTACCATATAGATCCCGAGATAAACCACGGTATAGATAAGCTTGTGTGCGATTACGGCGCAATAGTCCTAAGCGAGGATTCGATAGCCTACAAGGTCGCTAAGTTCGACACAACTGTGCTTAATCAATGGACCTATCACGCACGGCTTTATTCCGCGGCAAAATACGTTGCGGAACGGTCGGATATCAATATAAATCTTGTGCAGCTCGTGTCGTTCGGATGCGGCGTGGACGCGGTTACCTCCGATGAGGTCAGAGCGATACTTGAGCGAAACGGTAAGCTGTATACGCAACTGAAGATCGACGAGATAACTAATCTCGG
>CAYWVC010000033.1:0-14660 GCA_964461635.1 uncultured Lachnospiraceae bacterium | reverse complement strand
TCCTCTATTTCATCAAAGGACGGCGGATCGGTCCTCATACTCTCAAGCATATGAGCATCCGAATTGCTGATCAAACGCATATTGCCAAGCTCGGGGTACCGCCCTACAAGCTCACCTGTTTTGGCGGTGTCGAATATCTCCGCCGCCGTAAAAGCCGGCTCGGGAGGTATCGCACCGAGCATAGCCAACACACTGTCGGACGGCTTGTCTATATGCGCGGGGAAAGCCACACCGCCAAGTCTCCTGACCGTTGACGAAACCGAGGTCAAATCAAGATCCGTCGCCGCAATAAGGAGATGCTCCTCCCTGCCTATGCACTCGTCGCATTCGTTCATTATCAGCTGTTCACCGAAGATCTCCGGTCGGTTTACTATTGCCATACGGTGTTCCCCGACGAAGGAGTCGAAATCCATCGCCAAGCTCAGCGTCGGAAAGAGGCAGATCACGTGGACTTCCTCAACCGTCGTTACCTCCATACCCGCGATGGGCACCACTCCCATAGTTTCGCAAATCTTAAAGAAGGCGGGACAGTTCTTCGACGTATTGTGATCGGTGAGTGCCGCAACGCGCAGACCGTTCAGCATAGCCATCCCCGCGATATTTCCCGGAGTCATATCCGCGTCGCCGCAGGGGGACAGGCAGGAATGGATGTGCAGATCGTATCGCACCGGGCGAGTCACAGCCCGATCACCCCGCCTATCTCCGACGACGTCTCAAACGTCGGATGCGGACTGCACAAGATGTTTATTCCCTGCTTTTCCGCCGTTGCCGCCACCTCTGCCGGAAGCTGAAGACCCTCGGCTATCACTATTGCACTGACACCGACGAGCGATGCCACCGCGACAATATTTGCATTGGTCATAATTGTTACCCAAACGTTTCCGGCAGACGCCCGTCCCATCACCCAGCTGAGGAGGTCCCCCGTGTATCCACCCGTAACCTCGGCATCCGGCGTGGGCATAACGACGGTTTCGTATCCGAGTCTTTCCGCCAATTCATTTATCTTCATAAAAACCTCATTTCACCGTGAGCGCAAAAAAAACTTCTCAGCCTTTCGCGGGAGTTTCCCCCGCCGCCTCGTCGCTCTCCCCGAGCACGGGCTCTGCGGTTCCCTCTCTGCCACTCAATCTGTACATTTTCTGACGAAGCTGTATGACGCAATCGTCAAGGATCGCCTCGTTATTTACTATGTCCTCCGCCAACGCCCGGCAGGTCGGTGCTCCGCACGAGCCGCAATCAAGATCGCACAGCTGAGAATGTATCTCCTGTATCTCACGCATTTTTTTCATAGCCTCGCTGCGTTTGGAAGAAAGCCGCATAACCGGCTCGTATTTGACGTCGGCGCTCCAAAGGACGTCTGCGGGCAGTTCGCCCTCGGGCAGGTGGCGCGATATATGATTAAGCGATACAGGCAGATAACGTCTTATACTTTGGAGCCTTGCTTTCGCGATGTAGGCATTCTCCACCGTCAGCGCACCGCCGACGCAACCGCCCGGACAGGCGTTAAGCTCAACGAAATCTATTCCGCGTATGTTTTCCTTCTCGATCTCATCAAGCACCCTTATAACGTTCTCAATCCCGTCCGCCGCCAGATATCTGTCATTCAGCAAAGCCGAGGACTCGCCGCCCGAGCCCGCCCAGCTTATGCCTATAATGCCGCTTTGAGACGACCTGTCCGGATTTTCCACCGTCTTCATCTCCGACATCAGCAAAAAGTATATCTCCTTGATTGAAAGCACACCGTCGATCTCACTCTTTTCGGTGCCTATCGGATTTTTCGCGTAAGACACCTTTGCGGGGCAAGGGGAGATAAACAGTACGCATATATCGTCGGGTTTAAGCTCCGGGTGCCGTGAAAGTGCCTCGCTTCTTGCCATTTTTGCCGCGATCTCGACAGGCGGCAATATCGGCAATACGTTATCAAGCAGGCTGGGAAAGCGTATGCTTATCAATCTTACTACCGCAGGGCACGCAGAGCTGATGATAGGGTGCTTTACGTCCTTGCGGTGCATATATTGACGGGTCAGCTCGGACACGAGCTCAGCCGCGCGTGCGACCTCAAACACATCGTCAAATCCGCAACGGTACAGACCGCTGATTATGTAATCCACGTCCTCCAGCTTATCGAATTGACCGTAAAGGGCGGGTGCGGGTAGCGCTATTTTATATTTATACCCCTCAAATTTTTCAAGGGGATCGCACACGGCTTGCTTGGCTTGGTACGGACAAACACGTATACATTCCCCGCAGTCGATGCATCGCTCGCTTTTAATGACCGCCTTGCCGTTTCGGACGCGTATCGCCTCGGTCGGGCAACGCTTTATACAATGCGTACAGCCCTTGCACAGCTTCGTCTTCAGCGTAACCGAATGCTTTACCTCATTCATAGGAACAGACGCTCCTTCCCAAATTATCAGTCGTTGACCCTGAAGATCATAGTAACCGTAGTACCCTTTCCGACTGCGGTCTGTATATCAAGTTGATCGGAATACCGCTTCATATTCGGCAGACCCATTCCGGCACCGAAGCCGAGCTCGCGGATAACGTCGCTTGCGGTAGAATAGCCCTCGCTCATAGCAAGCCCGATATCGGGTATACCCGGACCGCTGTCGGCAAGGATCACCTTAACGGCATCGTCTTCAACGTAAACGTCGGCCTGACCGCCGTTTGCGTGAATGACCATATTGATCTCACCCTCGTACATCGCGACCGAGACCCGTCTGATGGTATCCTGATCAAGATCTATCTGTCTGAGCAATTTTTTCACCCTTACGGATGCATTGCCCGCCGACGTAAAATCGTCGCCGTCTATTTCAAAATGAAAATGAAGAGCCTCACTCATAATCGGAAATGCTCCCACCCCTAAGCCCGTTTTCATAAAGCTTACCGCAGGCAACGTACATACGCTCGTCGGTGGCAAGGACAACGATGCCACTCTCGTCCGCCAGCTTAACTATCTCCTCGGCGGGGCGTTTGCCGCGAACGAAAACGATACATTTCATATCCATCATTTCCGCGGTTCGCACGACCTGAAGATTGACAAGCCCCGAAAGAAGCACAGCTTGCTCCTTAACGAAAGCAAGCACGTCACTCATCATATCGCTTCCGCAAGCCGAATAAACCTCGTTTTCCACCTTGTCGGCACCGCAAAGCACCTCGGCGTCAAGCAACTCGATAATTTTACTGATCCTCATAATCCATTATTGGTCCCGCGGGAAGCGGAACGGACTCCTTAATCAAAAATATGTATGGTATCTCAAGGGTCATTATACTATATTTTCGTCAATTTGTCCACTAAAATCGAAAATAAAATAAAGTTTTTTGTGATTACGCCGTATAAAAACCGCCGCGGAGGGGCAAAATATGTCCCTTCGCGGCGATCGGATTATTCGGATAAGGCGATTTTATTCGTCCAAATTACTTTTTCTTTGTTCCCCAGCTGTTGACCTGTGCCGTCATTGAAGCTCCCATAGGTCCGCCGACCCCGGGGATCGCGGCATCCTCATAGCTCCTCCACTGAGCCCAAAACTGTTTGCCGAAGACCGTGTCCTCGTCGTTCCACTCATCGCGCAGAGCGACGAGCCTTTCACGCAGCTCCTCGACGACCGGACGGTATACGTCAAGCCCGAACAGATTGTTGCGCTCCCAAGGATCGTTTTCAAGATCAAAGAGCTGAGAAAGCTTTATTTCATCGGTACGGTATTCGATAAGCTTGTATTTGCCCCTTATGATTCCGCGGATACGAGATTGGAATGCAATGTAAAGCTCATCACGTCCGCCGAAGGCTTCCTCTGCCATTCTTCCGGCAAAGCTCTTGCCCTCTACCGAGGCCGGAATATCAATGCCGCAAAGATCGCACAGCGTCGGATAGATATCAAGCAGGTAAACGAGGCTGTCGTCCGTTTTCCCCGCGGGGATCCCGGGTCCCGATATCAGCAGCGGAACTTTAATGCTGTGCTCGTAGATATTCTGCTTGCCCATAAGTCCGTGCTGACCTATGGCAAGACCGTTGTCACCGCACATAACTATTATCGTATCGTCAAGCATATTGCGAGCCTCAAGAGTGTCGATTATGCGTCCGATGCAATCGTCGATATGGCTTATCATAGCATAATAATCGGCTATATGCTGTTTGATCTTCTCGGGACGGCGCGGATAGGTCTCGGTATTTTCATCTCTTCCCTTCGAAGCCCACCCGTAATAGACCGCAGGCATTTCCGCGTAGTTGGGAGGAAGGCTTATCTTCTCCGGATCGTACATATTACGGTACTTTTCCGGCATAGTCCGAGGATCGTGGGGAGCAAGGAAGGACAGATACATAAAGAACGGAGCGTCATCGTTATAAGAGCTCAGATAATCGACGGCAGACCCCGTAAAGAGCTCGGTCGAATGCACCCCGGCATTGATCCGTTCGGCTCTGACCCTTACGGGTTGCTCGTTAGCCGTAAAATTCGGGGTAAAGTTGATCTCCTTATCATAATTTCCGTCGGGCTTGAAATCGTTGACGGGAACGTTCCAATGGTCCCACATACCGCCGAAGAAGATATTTGCGCCGCTGTTAAACGATCGAGCATAGCTTGCGACACCATTATGCCACTTACCCATGCCGCAGGAATGATATCCCGCGTTCAGAAAACATTCGCCAAGGGTTGTGTCACATTCGGGAATATTTTGACCGCACTCTTCGAGATGAAAGAGTGTTTTCCCGGAATTTATCATAGCACGGCTCGGCATACACACCGCAGAGGTGGTTCCACCCGGGATGTGTGCGTTTGTGAAAGCCATTCCGCGCCGCACGAGGCGGTCAAGGTTGGGCGTGTTGATCTCCGAATTTCCGAGCGCGTGGATGGTTCCGTATCTCTGATCATCGGTCAGGATAAAGAGTACGTTCGGTCTTTTAGCACTTGTGTTCATATCTTCAGTTCCTTTCAATATTCGTATTCGGTCTCAACCAGATAGTCAGCGTTCGCTCCGACGGTTATCGCAATCAGACCGCACTCCGATACCTTATAATTCGTCAATCCGCGCTTCTCAAAGCGCTCGGATATCCGCGTACACACCACGTCGTCGCAGAGCGAGAAGGCTACCTTCGGACGAACGGTGTCAAGCCACTCTTCGGTGGTAGAGGTAAAGCACCCGTGATGGTTGCACTTCATAATGTCCGATTGGAGCTTATCCCCATACTTCGCTACCATCTGTTGCTCCTTTTGCGCGTACAGATCCCCGGAGGTCAGAACGGTAGATTTTCCGTAAGTAAGCTTCATAGTTACCGATATGTCGTTCACCGTTTTATCGGAATGATCCTCTGCCAGCATATCCTCCTCGGCGGGATTCAATATCTCAATATCCACGCCGTCGATTACGAGCTTGTCCCCCGCCCTGACGTCACGGCGCATAACCGTTCCGTGTGCCGCAAGGTATGCCGAAAGCTCAGCCTCGGCTGTCTTGTGCACAAATCCGGAATACAGATAAGTTCCGATGCCCTCTCCGCCGTTCTCACAAAAATGCCGCGTTACCGCTTCCCAACAGCCGAGGTGGTCGGAATGAGGATGAGACAGTACAAAATAATCAAGCTTTTTAATATTTAACGCACCGATAAACGTCATAATCCTTTCAACCGTCGAGGGTGCCCCGCAATCGGTCAGCATCGTCGTTCCGTTCGGAAAGACGAACAGCATACAGTCGCCCGATTTCTCCTTGACGTTCGGCACAGTCAGATCGGGCGCAACGATATGCAGCTTTCCGTCCCCGCCCGCAGCAATAATATCGGCAATGCCGCGCATCATGGCGCAATACTTCGCACTGACAGCGGCAAACGAAATATCGGCATTCAAAATGGGTGCGTTTCCGAGAGACGACGTGCTTATTCTGACGTTGTGCTTCCACTGCATCTCGGTCCCGCGGTAGGTTACCGAGGAGATGGCATCACAGCACCGGAAAGCCTTGAAATCTATTGCACGCAAGGTAGAGGGAAAGACGACGGTTTCGAGAGAAACGCACTTTTCAAAGCATTTGGGGCTTATGACCTCCGTTCCCTCCGGAAGTATCAGTTCCTTCAGTGCGATACAACTGTCAAACGCTCTGCAACCGATGACGGTAACGGTCCCGGGTATCTCCACCGCGGTCAAAGCCGAAAACTTGATAAACGCGAAATCCCCGACCGAGGTCACGCCATCCTCTATCACGATATCCGTTACAACGTCACGGTAAGGCGCAAAGGGCGTCTCCGAGCCGTCAAACCAATCGGTCATAGCGCCCGAGCCGGACACCGTTAAAACGGTTTCGGTTCCTTTTTTTTCGATCTTATAGCTAAGATCTGCGCCACAGCTGCCACGCGCGACAAGCTCCGCATAATTTTCATCCATTTTGAACACCACCTATGTTTTTTCAATTTGAGTACATTATACCACCTCTTCGCGGAAAAGTCAACGCGAAGACAAGCAAGACCGTCATCCGCCGTCACGTCAAAGGCGAGGACGTGAAGGTATATTCGGCGCTTCCGTGCTCCCACGATGCGATCACAACGTACGTATAGCTCCCCGTAAGTTGATCGGCTATTGAATTAAAATCGGTCAAGGCACCGTCAAAAAGCTCTGCTCCGCCCGAATATACGGTTACGTTACAGGTGATCGGTTGCCGACTGAAGGTCATATTTGGTGAGGACGCGTTGCAGTAATTGAGAACCGCGTCGGTTACGGGCACGTCGACCGATATCTTGGTGCCTCGGTAACCCGAATAGGACCATTCCGCGCGCTTTGGCGTAACGGGATAGCCCGAGAAGCTCAGAGTCGGCAGCTCCGACTCATCGTAGACCTGACAGGCATAACTGCCGCTCAGGAACTCACCCGAATATTTTTCGGGGATCAACAGCAGATCTCCGTCACCGTTATCAACGTATCCGATCCCGGACGCGGAAAAGAAATACTCTCTCTGCCTCTGCCCGTTACCGGAATCAAAAGTCACGCTGTATCGCTTGTATCCGGCGGTGTTCGCCCGTTCGGACGGCGCTGTTGCCTCGCGGCTCATAGCCTCAAAAAGGCTTGCGAGCTTTTCGGCGTCCTTACCGCCGATGTCAAGCAACGATCCGTCGGGCTGAACGATCCTTATATCGGAGCTCTCTTCGCTCGTGAACACAACTCCGTTGACCTTGATATAATAGCTTAAGATCGCAGCATAAGTAGGAATAAACATAGCAAGAACCGCAGCAATTATCTTTGGTGCCAAATGCTTTTGGCGGTCGCGCATATCGGCTCATCTCCTTGCACACAAAGTTTCATTCATTATATAACAAAACCGCAAAAAGGTCAAGAGCCGTCCTGAAACAGAAACGTTCTTTCCTGTGAATCAACGCTGAAGGCAGGATATTCCGTAGCTCCCGGCGTATTTTTCGGCGAACGATCCGCTCGGGCAGCGTATCACGAGCTTGGGGCAGTTTGAAAAAGCATCGTATCCTATTGAGGTCACCGATCCCGGCACGTATACGCTCTTGAGCGAGGTACAGCCAAAGAAGGCAAACCACCCTATACTTTCAACGCCCGACGGCAGCTCGACCGACGTCAGCATAGTCTGCGAGCGAAATGCATCGTCAGCGATCGCGACGACCGGACAGCCGCCGAGCATGTCGGGAACGGTCACCTCCGTAAGAATGCCGATATACCCCGTAACCGTTGCCTTACCCTCGGCAAGCGTATAAGTAAATTGCTCCTTCTCCGGCACTGTCTGAGTATCGGAATCCGATTCCGAATCGGTCGGCTGATCGGTTGCCGTGCTCCTCAGGTCGGCAAGCTCGCTTTCAAGCGCGGCTATACGCGCCGCGTACTCCGTTTTGTCGGCAGTTTGCTCGGCGCGCAATCGCTCTATCTCGGTCTGCAAAAGCCCGACAAGATCGGAATAGATAACGTCCCCGGCATCGGAGGGGGAATCTCCGGTGCCTACACTCTCATCCGGCAAGCTCAAGCAAGACGAAAGAACGGAGGCAACGATCAAAAGAACCGTTAAGCAGGTCAAAAACTTTTTCATAGCGGCATATACTTCCTTTCAAATTTCGGTATGCCATCAGTATAAATACCTTGCCGCAAAAAAACAAGTGCATCGTGTCGACGCTGAAAAAAGTTCAACAGACAATAAAATACAACGTCATTCACCGCCGCTTGCAAAAAAATCGGCAGATTTTCGTTAAAACCCCTTGACAATTCATCGGGATGCGGCTATAATAGTAAAGCCGTTTGAAAAAAACGGGCCATTAGCTCAGTTGGTTAGAGCTACCGGCTCATAACCGGTCGGTCCGGGGTTCGAGTCCCTGATGGCCCACCAAAAAAGCACCTGTGTAAAACACAGGTGCTTTTTTGCGCAATATTTAAGGGTGAGCCCCGCGATAAGCGGGGCTCACTCTTCCCAATAAAATTGTTTTCAATAGAAATTATAGTTCGGCTGGATCGAGGATATTTTGACCTTGTCGGCGAGCTCCGCGTCCACCGTGATCTTTTCGACATAGGGATCAAGCCGCTTCATAAACAGCTCGCTGCAAAGATTCGTATTGAAGTCGTAATTTCCGTTATCATCGGTAAACTGCACGGAATATCCACTGTCCGAGAACGCGCCGCTTTCAAGCTCGTAACGCATAATGATGTGATATCCGTAATCCGACTTATATACGGTGAACTCGCCCGGGGCAAGTACCGTAACAAGCTCGATATATTCATCAATAAAGACGCCTCCGGTAGAAAAGTTAGCATACACGAGATCCTTATCAAGATACGTCATCGTGGTAGCCGACCCTTCCTGCTCGGCCGCATAGCTCCTGTCGTACAGACCTATGAGATCGTCAAAGCCGTCGTAGTCCCCGACCTTGACAAGCCCGCGTATCAGCTCCACGGTATCCTTGAGCTCGTTAAGCTCGGTATCTGAGATCTTCTCGGTCTTTTCGGTGCCACCCGACAGATATACGTGCGACCGTTTGCCCGAAACGGTATCGTAGGCGACTCTCGGAAGCTCCTTACCGTTGGCATCGGTAACGTATTCGATCTCGCCGTTACCGTTGACGCGATAGTATATCTCGTCTCCGTTTGAGTCCTTATTATACGAGCCGTTCACCTCAAGTCGGATGCCGTTCTTCGTATCGTACGCAATGCGGGGATATTTTTCACCGTTAGCGGCCTCGTAGTAAACGGCATTTCCGTCGCTGTCGACCCGATAATAGATATCGTCCCCGTTGGAATCGGTAACGTATACGTAGCGATAGGTCGGCAACATTATCTGCTTAAACGCGATATAATGGTTCTCAAAATACTCCTGCTTGACGTTATCGGCAATCTTATCCCCGCCGCCGTACAGTGTATCGCAGACCTTATTGATCTTTGCATTCATTATCTTATACTCGCGCAGAGTATCGTAATTGAAGCCGTAATTCGAAAGGAGCTCGTTGAGCACGTTTTTCGAGCCGTCGCCGTCCTCCTTCACGAAGTCCGCCATTTCCTCGTCGATCTCGGCAAGCTCGCTCTTCGTGAGCGAGAGCCCGAGCTCATCAAAGAGCTCCAATGCGGCAAGGTTATACTTTGCCTTATTCTGAACGACGTAGGTATAGTACTCCTCATAGGTCATCTGCGTTTCACCGTCAATAACGGCTTCCCAGAACTTTACGCTGTTATAATCGCCGTAATTGCTTCTGACATAATACGCCAAAGAGCCCTTCGTCAACGATGTCATCAGAGAATACATTGCGAGCGAGATCATATTACCGCTACCCGATTCGGATTTCATCACCGCCTGACGGTTTGTCGAGCAGGAGGTCGTGAACGCCAATATCAAGGCGATCAGAAGCAGGGCGACGGTCGCCCGAGTAAATATCTTTTTCATACAGACCCTTAATCCTTGTGTTTTTTGTTTATTATACAATAAATCCGTCGGTTTGTCTACCCGTTTTCATTTGAAATTTCCGCGTATTTGACGAACAGATTTTTAATTACCGTCAAACGCGCCTCTCCGCCGGGCATTCTGAACGAAACGTACGGCTCATCGGCTATCACGGCGCGGGGCTTGATGGCGAATTCTTCCGAGAGATCCTGCCAAATATCGGCTCGCAATTTGTCGGGGTAAACGTTAAGATCCCCCGATCTTTGCGTCACCTTTGAAAATCCGCACTTAACGGCATAGGCGCGGATCAGCGCGATTTGCAAAAGGTTGACGACCTCCTCCGGCGGGTCGCCGAAGCGGTCGGTCAGCTCGTCAAGGATATCGTCCGCGTCCCCTTCGCTCTCAACCGTTGCGATACGCTTATACAGCGCCATTCTCTGCGGTTGATACTTAACGTACTTTTCGGGGATAAAGGCGTTGATATCAAGAGTAACCGTGCACTCGCGCCGGGGCGGAAGTGCTTTTCCCTGCTCTTCCAGCACCGCCTCGTGCAAAAGCTTGATGTAAAGCTCGTATCCGATAGCGTCAAGATGACCGTGCTGTTCGGCTCCGAGAAGGTTACCCGCGCCGCGAAGCTCAAGGTCACGTACCGCTATACGGAAGCCCGCACCGAATTCGGCGTATTCGCGAATTGCCTCAAGCCGCTTTTCCGATATCTCGGACAGTGCCCGCCCCTTCGGAAAGGTGAAATAAGCATACGCCCGTCGCGGTGAGCGTCCGACACGTCCCCTGAGCTGGTGAAGCTGAGAGAGTCCGAGGCGGTGCGCATTATCCACTATCAGCGTATTGGCGTTGGGAACGTCTATACCGGTCTCGATAATGCTCGTACACACAAGTATGTCTATCTCGCCCGCAAGCATTGCGCGCCAGATGTCCTCAAGTCTGTCCTTCTCCATCTTGCCGTGAGCCGTCAAAACCCGTGCATCCGGGAAAGCGGCAGCAAGGCGTGATGCAACCGTGTCTATACTCTCCACAACGTTGTGAAGATAAAAGACTTGCCCGCCGCGTCTGAGCTCGTGCCTTATTGCCTCATATATGATCAGCTCGTCATCCTCAAGCACGTACGTCTGTACCGGCAAGCGGTCCCCCGGAGCCTCGTCAAGCACCGAAATGTCACGGATACCGCTCATAGCCATATTCAGCGTTCGGGGTATGGGCGTTGCCGTCAACGTGAGAACGTCTATATTGCCGGTCAGCTGCTTGATCTTTTCCTTCTGAGCCACACCGAACCTCTGCTCCTCGTCAATTATCAGCAAGCCGAGATCGCGGAATGAGATATCCTTCGACAGCATACGGTGCGTGCCGATCAGCAGATCCACGTCTCCGCGCTTAACCGCGCGTACCGTTGCCGCCTGCTGCTTTGCGGTGCGGAAACGCGACAGCATATCAATATTCACGGGGAAACTGCGCATACGGCTTTGCGCCGTTTGATAGTGCTGAAGCGCAAGTATCGTGGTCGGGACAAGTATTGCCACCTGCTTACCGCCGAGGATCGCCTTATACGCCGCGCGGAAGGCGATCTCGGTCTTGCCGAATCCGACGTCCCCGCAGAGGAGCCGATCCATCGGGATCGGGCGCTCCATATCCGACTTTATTTCCTCAGCCACTGCAAGCTGCGAATCGGTCTCCTCATACTCAAATGCCGATTCAAAGTCGCGCTGAAAATCGTCGTCGGCGGGGAAAGCGTGTCCCGGCAGCCTCATTCGTGCGGCGTAAAGCTTTATTAAGTCCTTTGCGATCTCCTTGACCGCCGCCTTTGCACGTGCCTTTGCCTTGCCCCATTCGGCACCGCCGAAGCGCGAGAGCTTGACAAGCCCGTCGTCCGAATGCGCGCCGATGTACTTTGATATCATATCAAGCTTATCGACCGGCAGGAAGAGCTTATCGGTACCGGCGTATTTTATGTGTATATAGTCACGGCTGACGCCGTCTATCGTCAGATTTTCGATCCCCTCGTACTGTCCGATGCCGTAGCTCTCGTGCACGACGTAATCGCCGACCGTAAGCTCGTTGTAGGAAAGGATCGCCTCGCCGCTTTTTTTCTTCCGCGATCGACGGCGCAGTCTGGCGGCACCCGAGCAACGCTCATCCGAAGCCGTCGTAAGCACCGCGAGCCTCGGCACGGTCAACTCATACCCCGATATTGCGGTATTCAATGCAACGATCGGTTTACCCGCTTTTATAACGGTGAGATCAACGCCGCTCTTTTCAAACGACGCGTCAAAGCCGTTATCGCACAGATATCCGACAAGGTTCAGCGCCTCGGTCTCGTTTCCCGCCGCGATCGCGACACGCCAATCGCCCTTAACGTACGACCTCAGATCCTCGACAAGCATTTCGACGTTTCCCGAATAAGCGGCAACGTGACGGGATCTGAAGGTAAACATCCCGCCAAGCTTTACGGCGGACAGTCCGCGCGCGAGGGCATCTATATACACGGTAGCCGAAGAGTCCAAAAATGAATCGAGCGCCGCAGGAGGCTTCGCAAACTCCGCATACCGTGACGGAAGAGTTCCGCTCTCCAAGAGCTCGGTTATCCTTTCATTTGAGTGCCATACCGCCGCCTTCAGGCTGTCCCTGACCTCCGTCGGGCTCTTAACGAACACTGCCGAGTCGGCGGGGATATAGCTGAGCAACGTCGCCTTCTCGGGATAGACCTTTGATATATACTTGTCGCCGAACGATATACCGTTACCGGTATTGATCGCCTCGGCAAGCGCCGCCTCCTCCTTGCGCAGCTCCTCCGCCCCACGCTCGTTTTTGGACGAGGAAGCAAGACGTGAAACAAGCTCGCGTATTTCAAGGAGCTCGCGTTGAGTGCAAAGCACCTCCCTTGCCGGCGGAAGCTTTACCGAGCGAATATTCGAAACCACACGCTGAGTTTTGGGATCGAACACACCCATTCGGTCGATCTCATCGCCGAACAGCTCTATCCTGATAGGCATAGCCGCAGATGCGCCGTCCGCGATCGGCGGTACGCAATCCATAAACGGCGGATATACATCCACGATGCCTCCGCGCCGTGCAAACTGCCCCGGTCCGTCGACAAGCTCCACCCGCCGATATCCGACCTCAAGCAGCCTTTTCTCAAGCTCATCCGGATCAAGCGTATCGGCGGAATCAACGGACAGCGTGGCAGCCTCAAGCCGTTTCGGGGGGACCGTATACCCAAGCAGTGCGTCCGGAGTCGTTACGACCGCATCAAGCTCGCCGATCTGCAAGCCGTATAACACCATAAGCCTCTCATGCTCGTACTCATGAGAGGCGGATATATCGTAAAACGTCAGATCGCGCGTCAGATACACTGCGGCTCTGAACGATTCGGAGCTCAAAAGCTCAAGGTAGTGCTTGCAGATCTTTTCGTCCGGACAGATCACAACAGCGCGTCTGCCGTCGCGCTTCAGGTCCCCGATTGCAGAGGCAAGAAAGGCATCTGCGGCTCCGTCGCACAGCCCCGTTACCAGCAACGGCGAGCCCTTGCCCGTGCCGAGACGTCGGCTCAACGCCTCAAAAAAATGACCGTATTCGCTTTCGCTTTTAATCGCTTCAGTCAACAGTGACATACTTCACCCCAAAAATCTCAGTGCTCACCCTTGCCGTTGCAGATCATCATAGCGCCGTCGGCATCGCCCGCGATCAAGCGCTCAATACCCGAGCGCGCCAGATCAAACTCGTCAAGCAGTATTTTTTTCTCTTTCTCCGAGAATTCGGAGAGCACCCAATCGGCAAGCGAAAAATCAGGATGCGGCTTCTCGCCCACTCCTATCCTGACGCGCGGAAATCCGTCGGTGCCGAGGTGGGCGATAATGCTCCGCAATCCCCTCTGTCCGCCGTCCGAGCCCGAACGGCGCACCCTCATCCTGCCGACCGGCAAGGAAACGTCATCCGATATCACTATTATACGCTCGGCGGGGATCTTGTAAAAATCCGCGGCTTGCTTGACCGCGATCCCCGATTCGTTCATATACGTCTGCGGCTTCATAATCAGCACACGCGCGCCGCCGAGCACCGCGTCGGCGACCAGTGCGCTGAATTTTGCGCGGTTCACCGAAACGCCGACCGAGCCCGCAATATGATCCACAGCAAGGAATCCGGTGTTGTGTCGGGTATAGGTATACTCCTTACCCGGGTTGCCAAGCCCGACAACGAGAAAAGACACCGGCATCGCCGGCGACGTTTCGGTCTCTATCTTCTTGAACAGATCAAATATACTCATTTCACCTTCCGGGGCTCCGCAATACGGAGGGCTCCGCTCTTTCTCCGTTTATACTTTGCGTTAATTATATCTCAATTTCGGCCTTCTGTCAATCTTTTTCCCCCCGCGTGGCAATTTATTTGCGCAAACAGTTAAAAAAATGTCTCTAACCCCTTGAAAAATGTCCGAGTGTTATGATATAATACTTATCGTATGCAAAAACATCAAAATCTATGATTAGGAGAAAGAAAGCATGAGCAAAAAGTATGTTTACCTCTTTACCGAGGGCAACGCCAATATGCGCGAGCTTCTCGGCGGTAAGGGTGCAAACCTTGCTGAAATGACCAACATCGGTCTTCCCGTTCCGCAGGGCTTCACCATCACGACCGAGGCCTGCACTCAGTACTACGAGGACGGCAAAATGATCAATGATGAGATCATGGCTCAGATCATGACTCACATCGAGAAGATGGAGGAGATCACCGGCAAGAAGTTCGGCGATAAGGAGAATCCTCTTCTTGTTTCCGTCCGCAGCGGCGCACGCGCTTCCATG
>CAYWVC010000032.1:0-15772 GCA_964461635.1 uncultured Lachnospiraceae bacterium | reverse complement strand
AAAGAGAATAAAGAATAAGACAATCCCGCCCGTCACCTTACGGTGACGGGCGGGATGAATCGTTTTGCCGAATTTATGCTTCCATAACAAGCAAAAAGTTTTCGCCCGCCTTTTGGGGGAGGCGGCGCAGTCGAGGGCGCGGAGCCCTCGTCGCCGCTCGCAAGCGGCGAAATCCTTTCATGGCGTTTTCTTTTTGCCAAGCTTTTTCTTTTGCGCCTTTTGTGCCAAAAGAAAAAGCGAAACTTTGGATTTATGAGATTTTACAGACCGTGATCCGGCATTAAAATTTTGACGTCGGTTTGACTTATCCTTTAGTATATCTCCTTGTTCGGAACGTGCGTGTAAGTGAACGGAACGTCCGCGCAAAGCTCGCGGCGGTCGGTCCCGACGTAATTCCAGCTTGCACGGTCGATCGCCTCGCCTCTCAACGTGAGCTCAAGCATAAGCCCGTGATCCTTCTTTGCCGAAACGATATTTTGCTCGGTGCGGACAAGGTCAACGCCCTCGGTCAGCGAGGTGCCGTGACGGGCGTTGAAATCGTCGGCGGTGAACCTGCCGCCGTTGCCGTCTATCCAAACCGTCAGAGCTCCCTTGGGCGCGATCCTGAGTCCGTCAAGCTTCACCGTCCGATCGTCCCCCGGCAGCTTGCCCGTCTTGTGCCAAAGCTGAAGTCCCATTCCGTCAAGAGACAGCTCGCGCGCCGTGCGGTTGCGAAGCCGCACGTACGGGAACGGATTCTTCGCCCCGTCCTCCGCCGAGGTCAGACTCATTACCTCTTCGACCGTCACCGGGAAAAGCCGGACAAACGAGGTATCGTACCTTCTGCCCGGGAATCCGGCACAGGACAGCACGACCGAGAGCCTCCCGCGCCCCGCAACGTACGGAATCGGGCACTTGACCGTCATACGCTTGCCGGCGGCAAGGTCGCCGAGCTCAAGCGTTCGGAAGGGCTCGGCACGGTCAAGCTCAAAGCCGGCAGTCGGCGTAAGATAAAGGTCGGCACGAACGTTCCTCATAGCCTTTCCGTTTGCGCTCTTAAAGGAAAGGATCGCGCGGTCGGTCAGGCTCGGGTCGTCGGTGGGCTCGGCAGTCAGCTCGGTGATAACGGGTCCGCGTTCGCTTATCACCCAAATGGGAGCGGTGACCGAATATCTCGCCCCCGATCTGATGCGCAGATAATAATAGTCGAAATCGGGACGGAGGTCAAAGTGCCATTCAAGCTGCCGTTTTGCCCCCGCATCCTTCTTTGCGACGACGATGCCGTCCTCCGCGACCACCTCGACCGAGCCGAGTCCGTCCTCCTTCTCGGTCGACAGCGATATATCGAAGTGCAAGCGCGACGGGTCCCTCAGCCTCGATCCGAACCAACGCCCGTTGACCTTGTATACTATCTTCAGGGTCGGGTCGCCGCTTGAATAGGTGCGTCGGTTCCGAAACGCCTCAAGCACGTTGTCGCGCGTCAGCGCGGGAGCCGCGATATACGTCGTGCTCTCGGTCGCCGTGCCCCAGTTCGGAGCGTGATTGTCCTCGTTAAACGCGGGCGACGCGTGCCAGCCCTTGGACAGCATCAGGGTGTATTCCCAATCGTAGGTACTGCCCTTGATCTCGGCAAGGCAAACTCTTCTGTCCGCCTCGGGCGAATGATAGGCATATCCGCCGAAATTCCCCCACGCGGTGCAGGGATGATTGAACATTGCCACGGCGCGCGGATCGGCGCTCACGCGGTCAAGGAGGTACTTAAGGTCCTTGCCGTATATATCCCCGTTGATCCACGAGGTGTTGAGAACGTTCATATGTCCCCACCAACCGCAGCCGTAATTCCACGTCATCTCAAAGCCGTAAAGATCGGCAAACTCCCCGGGAACCTCAAATTCATCGGCAAGCTTGCGCTGAGCCGCGTAAACGTCCGCCGATTCGTAATGCGAGTGATCGGTGACCGAGAAGAAGTCCATCCCGCCGACGTCCCGTGCGTAGACCGTCGCGCGCTCGGGATCCCACGAGCCGTCCGAATCTCCGGTGTGCGAATGAACCTGCCCGCAAAAGAGCTTGAGCTCGTCATCCTCGGACGCGACGGAAAACACGCGGCAAAGGCTCGACACGTTCCCGCAGAGGTCGTATACGATAAGCTCGGCGGTGTGCTGTCCCTCCGAAAGATATTCCCCCGGACAATAGAGCATTTTGCCCTTTCCGAAGCGGCATTTCGACGTGCGGTTTCTGCCGTCAAGGTAGAACTCGGTCTTCGCCGCATCAATACCCGAGGGATCGGAATACTCGGCATATATCCTGTGATTCCCGCGCGCCTCAAACCAAAAGCCCTCGCACGGGAAGAAATAATCTATCGACGGACCGAGGTTGTCGTACAGGGTAACGGTACGTGCCTCCTGCTCGGAGCAGTACAGCCCGCCCTCGATCCTGACGGTATATTCAAAGTCAGAATAAGCGGCAAGCTCCTCGGCACTCAAGGTAAGTGCGAATTTCCCGTCTCCCTCATCGGTCGTTTCAAACGGCTTGAAGCTCCCGTCCGCCTGCTTTACCGAAACGGTGACCGCGCGGGCGTGCCCGTCGGTCGAAAAGCGCAGGCTCAAGCCGTCGGCGGTGTAGACCTTCTCGGGGCTCCCGTCGATAGCCAACGGAACGCAAGGATCGTTGACGTCGGGCAGACGCTGAAAGGACTCCAGCCTTCCGGGCGAAAGCTCGTACGCGTGGCGAAGATTCCTTGCCGTATGCGTATCGGGATATGCGACCGTCCAAAGCGAGGAGCGCTTTACCGGGTTGTCCGCCTCGGCATAGACTCGATTCATATAAAGAGTATAGACCGCGTCGGACGGTTCGCCGTCGCGCGGGACGACGTGAAGCTCGGTACGGCGGTTGACCGTTCCCTGCAAAATGAAGCAGCCTTTCTTCATAACCGCCTTCTCGCCGTCAAGCGTGCTGATCTCGATCGGGATGACGCGAGCACTGCCGTCCACCTCAAATTCGGGGCGACGGTTGAGCGAATTGCACGCCGCGGCAAACTCCCCGTCGCAGTCGGTGCCGCACTTGTTGATCAGCGCGGGGAATCTGAACCAGAGCACCGCTACCTCGCCGGGAGCGAGGATATACTTCCCCGCCCCGTCGGAGAGCATATCGGTCAAGGCGGCGGACACACCCTCCTCCGTCTGCATCAGCTTGTAGTCGTACAGATCGACCTCGGCATCGGTGGGGTTGACCACCTCAAGATATACGTTCGTCTCTATCCCCTTAGGTCTGGCAAATACCTCGGTTATCGCCAAGGGCGGGAGCCCCGGATCGTCGATGACCGACGCGCAAAAGCTCCTCGTGCCCTCCCCAGCCGCGACCGAATATTCAAGCGTCTCGCCCGCGGGCTTGAGCTCGGCGGTGTACACCGACAGCTCACCGATCTCCCCGCTCTTCTTGACCTTTACCGCCTTGCCGTTTACCGTCAGCGACAGACCGTCGGCATCGGTGGCAAAGCTCAAACGAACCTTCTTTCCCTTCAGCAAAAAGGAGGGCGCTTCGTGAATAATCTTCATAGTAATATATCTCCGTATTCTTCAATTATCTTTTTTGACCGCCTCAAGCATCAGATCCGAGAGGGCGGAAAACTGATCAAGCGTCAAACGCTCACCGCGCACGTTTGCATCAAGCCCCAGCCCGACGAGCATTTCGGCAATACTGCTCTTATCAAGGCTCGGAAAGCCGGAGGACAGGGCGTTCGCAAGCGTCTTTCTCCGTTGGCAGAACGCCGCGCGGATCACGGAGAACATCAGCTTCTCGTCCTTCGGCGTTACGGGCGGCTCACGGTGGAGCTTGATCCGCACGACCGCCGAGTCCACCTTCGGAGCCGGAAGGAAACGGTCCGCCGGAACGGTCAGCAGAAGCTCGGCGCTCCCGCGATAGGCGACGGCAAGGGTTATAGCCCCGCTGTTGCGGCTGCCCGGTGCGGCGCAGAGCCGCTCGGCGACCTCCTTCTGCACCATAACGGTAATGCAGTTGAACGGGATCCCCGATTCAAGCAAGGAGGTGAGTATCGGGCTCGTTATGTAGTACGGCAGGTTCGCGCAGACGGATACGCCCCCGCGCGTCAGCTCGTCGGCAAGGAGCGCGTTAAGGTCGGCTTTCATCACGTCCTCGTTTATCACCCGCACGTTGCCGTAAGCCGCAAGAGTGTAGCCCAGCACGGGCAGGAGCTTTTTGTCGACCTCAAGCGCGATCACGCGAGGGTAACGCTCCGCCAAGGCGGAGGTCAGCACCCCGAGCCCGGGGCCTATCTCCAAAATAGTATCGGCGGCGCCGAAGCAACATTCGTCGGCTATCGCCTCAACGACCGAGGGATCGGTCAGAAAGTTCTGCCCGAGCTCCTTTTGCGGCTTCATTCCGAACGCCGACATAATATTTCTTACCGTTCTGATATCGCAAAGATCCATTTCAGTCTCCTATGTTTCCGCCGCGCGGCAAAGCAACCGGGCCGCCCGACACGTTGCGCCCGACGGGAATCGGCACGGGCCGAAAGCCCGGACCCCCGACAAGCTATACGGCTTTATTTTACCATATCCGACCGCCGATTTCAATAGAAAATGCCCAACTTAAATAATCGGCTACATTTTTTGAAAAACCTCTTGCAAAAATTAAAAATATATGATATAATACCATCCGTTGCTGGTGTGGCTCAGCTGGTAGAGCAGCTGATTCGTAATCAGCAGGTCGCCGGTTCAAATCCGGCCACCAGCTCCAAAAAACAC
This sequence comes from uncultured Lachnospiraceae bacterium, assembly GCA_964461635.1. Lineage (GTDB taxonomy): Bacteria > Bacillota > Clostridia > Oscillospirales > CAG-272 > RGIG3994. Next base: position 11,030 of record CAYWVC010000032.1, on the reverse strand, counting down.
GCAACCTGAACAGGTTGCGTGTTTTCTTTTTTCGATAAAGTTCGCCGTAACACTTGACATTTGTTGACGTTTGTGATATAGTATTGCCACATATAATGAAAATGTGGCTAAAAATGACGCAAGATGTCGGTTGCGCGTATTTTTCGTCCTACGAACGGGAGCATCGAGCGATATAATCCTATTTTAACGAATAGGATTTTTTAAAACAGATCTTGTAGTGTTTACTTACATAAGTGTTTGATACGCCAAGGTCGTTCCGTTGAAAACAGGAGTTCGGTTGAAATGAAATACGAATCGGAGATCAAAACGCTTCTTATCGAAAACGCAATACACATAATATCGGATGGCGGATTCGAGAAAGCCACGACCCGGGAACTGACCCACTGCAGCGGATCGTCTCCCGATTTCAAGATGAACGAGGTGTACATCTATCGCTTCTTCGGGAGCAAGGAGAATCTGTACAGGGAGGCATTCTATCGGCTTGACCGCGAGCTGTGCAATGCCTTTCGGAACGGTGTCGTGGGGATCGGCGGGTTTGACCGCGATACGAAGGAAAAATTGCACAGGCTTTTTTTGCGGGCTTGGCACTTCGTGATCGGCAACGAGGACCGTTGCAAATGTTACGTAAGGTATTATTACTCGTCCTACTTCAAGGGCAGATCACAGCACGATCACGATAAGCTGTTCGCCGAGATAGTGAACGAAATGTCTCCCCTTTTTCGGGATAACGCGGATGTTGTTTCTGTATTACACAGCGTGTTTACGGCTCTGTTTGACTTTGCGATTCGGGTGTACAACGGCGACCTTGAGGATAACGAAGAGAACCGATCGCATATTTTTAACGTACTGTACTGTATGATGATGACGCACTTTAAAGATCATAACGAAGAAAACGTCACCTGATGTTTCGTATAAGAAAGGTAGATCCTATGAAAAATAAAGAAAATCAGTCAACGATGCACAAGGTGTTGACGGTAATCGGAATAGTTATGTGTGTGATCCTTATTCCGATACTGATCGTTAACTGTACCCTGCTGGTCAAAAGCTTTTTAAATAAAGCCGAGGTCCCGGATTTCGGCGGGATTATGCCCTTGATCGTATTGACCGACTCCATGTACCCGGATATAAAGAGCGGCGATATTATTATATGCAAGACCGTGAACGCCAAGGACGTTGAAGCCGGGGATATCATATCCTTCTTCGATCCTGCCGGAAACGGCACGTCGGTCGTCACGCATACGGTCGTTGAAATAGTGAACGAGAACGGCAAGACGAGCTTCCGAACGAAAGGTATCAATAACAATACCGAGGACCGTCTGCTTGTACCGGAGGATAAAGTCATCGCCGAGTACACGGGTATCAGAATCCCCGGCGCGGGAAACGTCGCGATCTTCATGCAAAGCACCGCGGGACTGATCGTTTGCGTCGTATTGCCGATAATCCTGCTCGTGGGCTACGACGTGATCCGCCGCAAAGTATATGAAAAGAACAAGGGCAACGATATGGCGGTGCTTATGGCGGAGCTTGAGGAGCTTCGCGCAAAGCAAAACACACCGCAATCCGACACGCCCGACGGGAACGGTCCCGCGAGCACCGAGCCGTCGGATAAGGACGGTGAGTCTTAACGCCTATGTCTACCTTAATTTGTTATTCTTCCCTCGGGAGCCACGTCCGGGGATTGAATATAAATGCCGCGGCAGTTGCCGCAAACACCGGCAACGCCGGCAAATATCTTTCCCCGAAAAGGGAAGAATTGAATCAAACAAATCAGCACTGAAAGGAGTTTCTTAAAAATGCAAAAGAACAAAATGATGAGAACCGCTTCCGTTCTCTTGGTTGCCGTTCTCCTTTCCACTTGCGCAATTTCCGGCACGTTTGCTAAGTATACGACGACGCAGACTGTCACGGACAGCGCACGAGTCGCAAAATGGGACATCGATTTTGATGCCGACAACAACGCAAGCAAAACATTCGCATTTGATCTGTTTAACACTGTTTATGAAGCCGATGGAACATCTGTTGAAACTGATGTTGCGAACAACACCACCGACGGCAAAACCGTCATCGCTCCCGGCACCGGCGGAAGCTTTACGATCTCGCTCAAAAACCTCTCCGAGGTTTCCGCGAAGTACAGCATCACATACTCGGTAACCGCGAACAATGTCCCGTTGGAGTTTACGACAGTCAAGAGCGGACAATGGAAATCTACAATTGATAGTGTTACCGATCAAGATTTGGCAATGAATGCGTCTCAGTCGACCGATACTACTATATATTGGAGATGGGCGTTTACCGACGGCCAAGATAATAACCGCGATAGCGAAGACACCAAACTTGGTGCCAATGCCAATCTTCCCGAAGTCACCGTCACCGCTACCGTCACGGTTGAGCAGGTAGACTAACCTTACAAAGTGGGAAATATCGTCCCCTCTCCTCTCATCGTGGCGGAGGGGAGAGGGGGGATCAGCCCAAATATTTTTGAGCTTTCAAAGTGCTTGGACGAGCACCGCGCAAGCACCTTGAAGGTTTAAAAATCACAGATTGATTCAAAGGAGACGAAGGCTTTGAATAACAATTCGGAAAACAATTTAAATAAAGATCCGGCGATCAAAACGGTGATCATCCCCCAAAAGCGGTTTGCCCGAGGCGTTACGGAAACGGTCCTTGCCATTATTGCGATACTGACCGTAATAAGCGCCGTACTGCTTACGGTGCGACTCGTTGATTATATAAACGTCGATGAAAAAGAGGTCCTGCTGCAATCCGATCTCAACAAACAGCTTGAGATATTCTCGGTCCGGTACAACAATAAGTCCGGTGAGATCTCGGTATCGGGTATGGACGGTCAAAAGGTAGTGGCTCCGGGAACCAAGACGGAATACACCATCCGTTTGCGCAACAAGGACAAGATCGCCATTGATTACGAGCTCGTCCCTACCCTCTCGTACACCGCCGAGCACAGCATCCCGATCCTCTTCCGTATGATCGACGGCAACGGCGACTACCTCATCGGCGACGCGAAGACGTGGGTAGCCATCGAAAATATTTCGCAGCTGTCGGACAAAAAAACTCTGGTCAAGGGCGCGAGCACCGAGTACGTATTTGAGTGGAAATGGGACTTTGAGTCGGGTGACGACGAATACGACACCTTCCTCGGAAGTATAGCAAACAGCGAGGACGTGGGGCTTTCGGTCACCTTCGATCTGCGAGCCGAGGCGAACACCGATATCGGCGCAAACGGCGGGGTCGTTGACTCCGGGCTCATATATACGGTAATCACCGCCGTGGCATTGACGTTGCTCACTGCCTCGATAGTCCTGATGACCGTCTACTTTGTAAAGAGATATAAGCTCAGAAAAGCCTCCCTTAAGGGATTGCCGAGCGAAACACCGACCGACGGCGGCAAACGGATGTTCCACGGGCGGTATTTCGGAGTGCGAAAATCGGGCGCAACGCGCACCCGCGGAAAACGGTTCCACAATCACCGGGACGGTCGGAGCTCCGCCGACCGGGACAGCGGTAAAGATATATGACCGATTCCGAAAAGAGGAAAAAACGTATACGGGCTGCCGTGCGGGTCACATTGCTCGTCATCGCCGCGCTTACCGTGGGCTTGAACGTTTACGGTATCAACGCCTCAAGGCTGGCGGGCAACACCGTGCCGATGCCGTTCGGGGTCGGAGCGGCGGTCGTGCTCTCCGGCAGTATGGAGCCCGAGCTTTCGGTGGGGGACCTGCTGATAGTCGTGAGCTGCGACAGCTACGAGCCGCGAGACGTGATCGTCTATCAGGACGGGCAGACGGCGATCACCCATCGCATCGTGTCGATATCGAATACCGCTATCGTTACACGTGGCGATGCCAACAACACCGATGATGATCCCATAACGTTTGAACAGGTAAAGGGCAAGGTCGTATTTTCGATCCCTCTCGTGGGATATTTGGTAAATATGATAAAAACGCCGCTCGGGACGGTCGCGATCTTGGGACTTGCCGTATTCCTTTTGGAGCGTTCGTTCCGCACGCAAAAGGAGAATGACAAGCGCCAACTTGACGACATAAAAGCCCAAATAGAAAAATTAAAGCAAGAGCAAAACAAGGACTCCTAAAAAATTACGAAACGGAGGTGTTTTTTGTGAGACAACAGAATATAAAAGCACCTATCGCTTTTCGGTTGGGTCTGATATTGCTGTGTTTATTGCTCGTCACCGTTTATATGATGAGCGGCATATACGCAAGGTATTCCTCCACGGCGACCGCAAGCTCAAGAGCAAAAGTGGCAAAGTTCGAATTCAGCGATAATCTGAACACTCAAGTGGAACCTTTATCAACGAACGCCACCGAGTTGTATCCGGGATGGAACAAGCGCATAAATATAGAAATCCAAAACAAGGGCGAGGTAACGCTTACTTGCAAGGTAACAATTGAAAATCTCACGAATAATCTCCCAATTGAAAACACCTCTTCGCAATCGGTAACGGTGGCATCGGGAAAGACCGAAACTGTGAGCGTAACTTTACAATGGCCCGAAGACAAAAACAGTGTAGAATACGAGGGCAAAACGGACGTGCTTCGCATATCCGTTTCGGTTGAACAAGCAGATTGATTGAAAAAGAGGAAAGGGCGGCATAAAATGAATAAAACGCGCAGGCTTTTGATATTGGCGAGTGCCGTTCTTTTGCTCGCAGTATTGCTGGCAATCGGCGTTACCTTCGCAAAATACGCAGACAACAAATCGGAGAAAATCCCGGTAAGCTCAAAGGCTTTCTATTTCGAGAGCGATTACCTTACGGAAGATAATCACAAATATACCCTCAACCCCGGCACGACCTCTGTCACGTTTAACCTCTACAATTATGAAAACGAGCTCAGGTGGTCGGATGTCGATTGCACGTATACGGCAAATGTGGAAACCGAAGATGAGAGCTTCTCTCTACCGAATTCTACCTATACTTTAACGGCATCTGAGGAAGCGAAGAGCCAAGAAGTCACCCTAACCGGGCTGAAAAACGGATATTCTTACAAGGTAACCGTCACGGCAACGGGCGGTGGCTACCAAAAGACATTGTCTGCCACCTTCACCGTCGGAACAGCCGACGGGTTTTATATGAACCTGTCCGACAAGGGCAGTTACGTTGTCCTCACCGTTTGGACGGAAAATATCACGGGGGACGTCACAATCTCCGTCCCCGCGGGACTTATCCCCGATAGCACGGATCCGGTGCTTAGCAGTGCAAAGAACTATGAGAACAGCACGTACAAAAATTTCAATGTTGCGGATCAATCAAGCTTTATTTCACCGTATTCCTCCCACTCATACAGATTTTTCAAGACATCGAACTATGATAATAGCACAAGCCCATTTACAGTCACAATGGGAGAAAAGACTGCCACGTCTTCGTCCATTAATTGACTCAAGCTGTTTACTGAAATCTTTTATTGCCGCTCGGCGGTGAATGGAGAACGCCATGAACAATAAAAATAATCCGAAAAAACCGTATATACGTATTTTTATTGCCTGTATTTGCATAGCGGCTGCGGTTTGCGGCGCCGTAAGCCTGATACTTGCGATAAGTGCAGCTCAAGCGGAGCAATTTATTTATTTTGACCTCGCCGCGGGAAAGGTGACTATCAACGAAACAACCTATACGGGATACGCTTATAAAAGCGACAGTAACGGTAAACATACTAGAGAGGAAATAACCGGAAACGTTACGTCCGGTATACAGTTTTACGTCTATCAGAGCCAAGGCGGGGAGAGCAATCCGGACGGATACTTTACCGAAGACACTGTGGACGGAAACATCGTTCGAAATTTTACGCTCCCGGCAAACAGGACAACTGTTATGCACGACGGAAAATCTTGGGGCGATTACATCACGAATAATAACGACGTAAATGCGGTCATTACGGCGTGGAACACGGATGCCGCGACCGCCGGTAGGAAGAGCACAGAGCATTGGATCAGCGTCACCGGAAAGGTCAATGCCACCATAGTCATTGACAATCTGTGGTCGAGTTATCATCAAAAAGGTATGGACAGAGTCTACGGCGGTATCTCCTTTTTCCCAAAGGCGAACGGATCCCATTTGACGATCCAAACAAAGGGCGATAACCGCTTCGGTAATATTTTCTATTGCAGCCTAAATAACTCGAATTCCGATCTTACATTTGAGGAGTTTGCGGGAGGCGGCTCGACGCTGACCGTTGCCGACTTCACCCCAAACGGCGACTACAACTATTGGAACTCGGCGATCGGAGCATCCGATACAAGCGGCGAGAACGCAGACGGTCTAATTTTTAAATCCGGAACGATATTCGCCGGAACGACCGCGGCGGACGACTGCACCGCCATCGGCGGCGGCGGCAACGGCTTCGGCGGCATCACCATTAAGGGCGGCACGATTACGGCTGTCGTCACCTCCAGCGGCGCGGCAATCGGCGGCGGTATCGGGAAAAGCTCACACGGCGGAAAAGCTAACATAACGATCTCGGGCGGTAGAGTCTACGCATATAATTATTCGTGTGAATCAAGGGGCTATACAGACCTTGGCGTAGCCTATATCCCCGCCGCCGCGATCGGAGGCGGTAGCTCGGGAAAAGCCATATGCGACGATTGTACCGTTACGATCACTGGCGGCGAGGTATACGCCCAAAGCGTAGGCGGCACCGCCATCGGCGGCGGAAGCTCGGCGGACAACGACGGCGGCACTGCAACCGTTACTATCAGCGGAAATGCGCACGTCACGGCGAGGAGCATAGCAGGTTCGATCGGTGGTCAAGACGTTCCCGCCGGCGCAGCGATAGGCGGCGGAACCGGCGGAAAAGCGCCCGGCAAGAACGGCGGAAACGTTACACTGACAATAGAAGGAACCGCAACTGTCACAACGGGTTCGATCGGCGGCGGCAAAACGACTTCTGCTACAGGCAAGATCGGCTCGGCAACGGTTACGATAAACGGCGGAACCCTTCAAGGGCAGATAGTTATGGCGGCAGGCTCGTCGAGCTCTTGCTCCTTTACGATGACCGGCGGTACGATCGATAACTCTAATCGCGACACCGCAGAATTTGCCTTCTTGGAAAAGGACGGCGGCGCGATCTGGATGGATGATAAAAACGGCACGGCAAAAGTCTCCGGCGGAATAATTACCGGTTGTTCCGCAACGAACGGCGGCGCGGTCTATATGACTGCGGGAGCATTCGAACTTTCCGGAACGGGAAAGATAACGTCCTGCACGGCGACGCAAAACGGCGGCGCGGTCTATATGGGCGGCGGCACATTTACCATGAGCGACGGCGAGATGTCGTCCAATCACGCGATCAACGGCGCAGGCGCGTATTTAGCAAACGGAAAGATGACCGTATCGGGCGGTCAATTGACCGCAAACGCAGCCACGAACGACGGCGGCGGAGCATACCTCGGCGGTGGCGAATTTACCCTCAGCCAAAACGGCACGTTATCGAACAATAACGCGCAAAACGGCGGCGGAGCTCTCGTTTCCAACGGAAGCATAACCGTATCCGGCGGAGCTGTCGAAAAAAATATGGCGACGCAAAACGGCGGTGCCTTTTCGATCACCAACGGGAACTACACAATGACCGGCGGTACTGTAACGAACAACGTTGCTACTAACGGAAACGGCGGCGCGATCTACGTGTCGTCACAAAGCAACTTCGCAGTTACTATCCGCTCCGGATCCATAACGGGCAACCGCGCCGGAAAAAGCGGCGGTGCGCTCGGAGTTAACGGTGAAGACGGTGCTAAGTTCACCGTTAATATCGGTTCAAACACGTCTCACGTAGGCAAGAATCAATGCCACGCACACCCGGACGGTTCAAGCCCAGATGAAAATTGCCCTGTCATTAAGGACAACACCTCTAAAGAGAGCGGCGGCGGTATATACTTTACCGGATCGTACTCCGCTACGATGAATATGTATTGTCTCGTCGAGAGCGGCAATAAAGTCGATGGCGGCGCATCGCTCAGCAATTTTATGAAGGTCGAGGGCGGTACGCTTAACATCAGCACCGTTAGCGATGGCAACAAGGGCTGCGGCAAGGTAGAGATCAATTCCACCGTTCACGTGACGGGAGGAAAGGTAAAGCTTGAGGGCAGCGCTTCCAATCCGTTATTTAATGCGACCGTTACCGTCGATATCCAAGGCGAAGGATCCTCTTTTACCGATAGCCGTGCAAACGATGGTACCGCATATACGATTCAATATTTCGAAAACTTCGAAAAGGACGGCAAAAAATCCGGTCAGTACAAATTGATCGACGTTTCTCAGAGCGCGGAACATACAGTCATGGCTAATTTATATTCCGCCACCGGTTACACCGTTGTGGGTTGGACACTGATGAAGAAAGATGGCGACAAACTCGTCGAAGACACGGCTCACCCGAATCCGTACACGGCGGGCGAAAAGATTACCGTCACGCGTAGCTATATTTTCTATGCCAAATGGGAGGTCGTGGGATATACCGTAATCTTTGAGGCGGGTGTTAACCCATATCAGGGAGAAATGGACCCCCAAGGTTTTACCTACGATGAATCAAAGGCGTTGACCCTAAATGCGTTTATCAACCCGGGATATAATTTCGAATATTGGTACAATAAGGCAGATAGCACAGAAACATATAAAGACGGCGAATCGGTTTCGGGTCTGGCAGACACTCACGGTGCAACGATAACCCTCGTTGCCGCGTGGAAAATATGCGATCATAACGACGCCGACAACTACACGCTCTCCAAGACAGACTCCTCGGTTACGCGCGAGTGCCATTGCCACGGATATACCGAAACCGCGTCGCTCTCAAGCGTTACCGCGGTTTACAACGGACAACCGCAAGGAACCGAGGTCAAATACACGAGAGTTCCCCAAACCGGCACATTGCCCACCACACTATGGAACTTTACCGTTCATTATAATGGAACGTCTTTCGGAAACAACTCTTATGACTCCGATACAGCTCCTACCAATGCGGGAGAATACACCGGGACAATAACGGTTTCGAATATAACCGTTTCCGTAAAAATCACAATAAACAAAGCCGAAAATCCGAACCGTCCGGCAGTGCCCGTATATGGAACTACTACTAAAACAGAGAACGGCACAGAATACAACGTTATCACGGTTACGGGTCCGACGGACGATAACAGTGGCTTTACGCGTGAATACCAATTTTCATGGTATGAAGGCACGGATTTAAAGACGAGCAAGTGGATGACGTGGAATAATGCCAATACCCCCTCTCAGCAATTAGAAGCCACGTATACCAATTATTACGTTTATGTTCGATACGCCGAGAACAACAACTATAACGCTTCGGATGTGGTGCAAGGCACGACCACCATATATTGGACCGGTAACGTTACGTTTGAATTTTCGGCGGGCACGGGCTTAACTTACCGCGCGGATAAAAATGAATCTCAAAGCGGCATCACGGTTACCCTGACTCCCTCGGATACATCGTATTATATATACGACCTGAAATACACCCAAACCATCACCGGTGTCGACAACTATACGAATCCTGCGATTGAGCCTAAAAAACGAGAGCGCTCCGAATGGGTAATTTGGATACACGATATCAAGGACGCGGACAGCGACGTGACTATTACTATCAATTTCAGTGGTGCCGAAAAGAAAGCTACCGTATCAACCTCAACCGCTAAAGATGAAGTGTTCGATAACATTTCGAGCAAGGGCAACGACGGCGTGACCGTCAGCCGCGATTCCGCATTCACCGCGTATTTCGGGGTCAATAACTACAATCATTACAAGGATCCCGCTGTAAAATTCAGCCAAGCACTTCCGTCGGGTAGCACCGTCATTATGATCGACCGTACAGACGGTTCGTATTGGAGCTATCGGGTGTCGTCCGAAAACAGCGTCGAAAGCATACCCCTGGCTGATTTTGTTAGGATGGGAACTGCCAGTGAGAAGTACTCAGTTGGAAGCAAAACTGCATTTCAACTCCAATTCGTCGTGGATTTTTCCGATTGCAGCAGTTATCTAGCCACCGGTGACCTTACCGTCTCTTTCTACGCCCAGCCCGTGCAACCGAGCAGTCTTGACACCGTTCCGGCTATGCCCACCACGGGAGGGAAAGTCACGTTAGCAAACACACCTACGTTCAAGATTAACACCGAAAGCCAAAGCAACGAGGGTCTGTCCGCGAACGTAACGTATCAATTTGGCATCGCCCAAGCCGGTACGGGAATTTCAAAGTGGGAAAATGTGCGCGGAATATTAAAGCTCACGCTCGACAGCAATTCTCCTGCCCTTCCCGCCGACACCAAATTGAAGGTCACGATCAACAATTCAACCGCGACATATCCTTTGATAGAAAACAAATTCACCGTACCGTTGCCTTCGATCGGCTCGGGAACCGCGTCTCTTACACTGTCATCCGATATGTTGCCAAACAAGGATATGACCGTATCCTTTACAGTCTCGCTTGGGGCTTCGGCAACCAACGTTGGGACAACGCCGCAGTCTCCGATTAGTGCCGGGACCGTTTCAATTGTTTATAAAGTGACAAAACGCGCAAATCCCGCATTACGAGTCCAAATTAATGGCGCTATGCCTAAATATGAAAATAACAACATAACGCCGTTGCAATATATGGTTACCGTAAAATATCTTCCGGAAGACTACACAGTACAAGCCACTCTCTACAGCAAGAACGCGGACGATAAATATAGTTCTACTACGAAAAAAGACGACAAAATTACCGTCGACGAAAACGGTAGTTGGTCAGGTACTCTTAGTTTAGATTCTGTGGCAACTAATATGCAGAATAGCACCGGCAGCCTCAGTATGATGTTGAAGGTAGAGATTTTGGACACAAACGGAAAAGCCGTAGAATCCGTTCCCCTTTACTTCGTCATAATAGATACACGGCAGTAACCGTTTACAAACCGCATAAAACCGGACCACGCACAAGTGCGGGGTCCGGCGTTTTGTATTCTGTCCCCTGCCCGATCAGGCGATCGCGGCGCGGAGCTTGGCAAGGTTATTTTCCATC
>CAYWVC010000031.1:0-16228 GCA_964461635.1 uncultured Lachnospiraceae bacterium | reverse complement strand
CAACGCCGCCAACCTTTTGCAAAAAAGAATAACGCTTGACAATCGGATGGGTTTGCGCTATAATACGGTATAATGAAGTATTATGTTCTCTCGGTGATCGGACGTATGCACCGTTATCTTGGCAGGAAGGATGTCTTTGAAGCGTTCAAGGACTTTATAGGGTCGTAATGAAAAGAGATTTCATCGGAATGCTTGAGGATCGAATGCCCGAATTTTCAAAGGGGCAAAAGCGGATCGCTCAATACGTAATAAGCAACTACGACAACGCCGCATATATGACGGCGTCGCGCCTCGGTGCGCTTGTGAACGTATCCGAATCCACCGTCGTGCGCTTCGCAAACGCCCTCGGCTATGACGGCTACCCGGAGATGCAAAAGGCAATGCAGGATTTTATCCGCACGAGCCTTACCTCGTTCCAACGGGTGGAGGTCACGAACAAGCTGATCGGCGACGGAGATCTGCTTGAAAAGGTCCTCGGAGCCGATATCGAAAACATCAAGCGCACCTGCGAGGAGCTTGACCGCGAGAGCTTCAACGCGGCAATAGACGCGTTACTCGGGGCTCGGAGAATATACATCATAGGAGTACGGTCGTCCTCCACAATTGCCGGATTCTTAAATTACAACCTCCGTATGATATTCGACGACGTACGGTTCCTGCAGACCTCGTCGGGCAGCGAGCTCTTTGAACAGCTTATAGATATCACAGATCAAGACGTGCTTTTTGCCATAAGCTTTCCGCGATATTCAAAACGGGTCATCAACGCCGTTGAGTACGTTAAACGGAGCGGCGCCGATATCATAGCGTTGACCGATACGCTCCAATCGCCTATCGCCGTTTACAGCGATCAGGCGCTCCTTGCCTCCAGCGATATCGCCTCCTTCGTCGACTCGCTCGCCGCACCGATGAGCGTTATAAACGCGCTTATCGTGGCTCTTACCAAGAGGAAGCAGGACACGATGACCGAGAAGCTGCGCCGCCTTGAATCTGTTTGGGATGAATACGATGTCTACGACAAAAGCAAGGATTGAGCTTGCCGTCGTGGGCGGCGGAGCCGCCGGGCTCGCCGCGGCTTACACGGCCGCCTCGCTCGGGGCTGACGTTACGGTATTCGAAAAGAACCGAAAAACGGGCAGAAAGCTCCGCATAACCGGCAAGGGCAGATGTAACGTAACAAACGATTGCGAGCCCGAGGAATTTCTCAGGAACGTTCCGTCAAATCCGCGTTTTTTATACTCGTCGATTTACGGCTTTACTCCTGCGAATACAAAGGATCTCTTTGAAGAGCTCGGTGTGCCGCTCAAGGTCGAGCGCGGCAAGCGGGTATTCCCCGTCTCCGATAACGCCAACGATATTGCCGACGCTCTGACCGACGCCTGCCGACGCGTCGGCGTTCAATTCAGCCTTAACGACGGGGTAACCGAGCTCACGGTCTCCGAGGGGCGGATCTGCGGTCTGCACGCACGCTCGGGCGAACGTCGATTCGATGCCGTGATAGTTGCGACCGGCGGTGCCTCATATCCGCTTACCGGGTCCACCGGAGACGGCTACGGGTTTGCCGAGGCTGCCGGGCACACCGTCGTGCCCGCAAGACCGTCGCTCGTCCCCCTCACCGCGGGCGGGATCTGCCGCGCGTGTCAGGGGCTGTCGCTCAAAAACATAGGTTTCCGTATCGAAGCCCCGAACGGCAAAGCTCTTTACGAGGATTTCGGCGAGCTTATGTTCGCGCACTTCGGACTCACGGGTCCCGTCGTGCTGTCTGCATCGGCTCATTTGCCGAGCGATCTCTCGGGCGGAAAATACAAAGCGATAATAGACCTCAAACCCGCGCTCAACGAAAAAAAGCTCGATCTGCGAATACAGTCGGACTTCCGCAAATTTGCCAACCGCGATTTCGGAAACGCACTGTCCGAGCTTCTTCCTCAAAAGCTCATAGCTCCGATCGTTTCGCTCTCCGGCATAGCGCCTTCGAAAAAGGTAAACTCGGTTACCCGAGAGGAGCGTGAGACGCTTGTAAAGCTCCTTAAAGGTCTTACCGTTCCGCTGACCGGATTTCGCCCGATAGAGGAAGCGATAATTACAAAGGGGGGCGTCAGCGTCCGCGAGCTTGACCCGCGCACGATGGAATCAAAGCTCGTTCCGGGTCTGTATTTCGTCGGCGAGGTAATAGACGTTGACGCGTACACCGGCGGCTTCAATCTTCAGATCGCCTTCTCTACCGGAGTTGCCGCGGGGCGCGCGTGTGTCGGGGCAAGCGAATAAAACTTATCGAATTACCGAAGGGACAGCCTACTTATGAATTGGTTCTACAAATTCGCATACAAATTTTTCAGGTGGGTCTTTCAGATCTTTTTCCGCATCAAAGTGATAGGTGCCGAGAATATTCCGCAGCAGGACGGCTTTCTCGTCTGCTCAAATCATTTTTCGGCGACCGACCCGATCAAGGTATGCTACGCTATGCAGGGACACCGGATCTGCTATATGGCAAAAAAAGAGATATTCCGCATTCCCATATTCAATTGGCTCATACGGATCTTCGGTGCATTTCCGGTGGATCGCTCAAAGCCCGACGTCGGCGCGATAAAGCATATGATCTCCCTGCTTGAAAACGGGCAGGACGGCGGGATGTTTCCGCAAGGCACCCGACACCCCGGTGAGGATCCGCGCGACACCTCGGTAAAATCGGGAGCGGGAATGATCTGCGTCAAGACGCAGGCTACCGTGATCCCGGTCTTTATAGCCCAAAAGGATTTTAAGCACAAGAATTTCGTTCCCACCACCGTGATCATAGGCAAGCCGATCACTTTTGACGAGATGAATTATCGGCACGGTGAAAAGGGCGAATATGCACGCATATCCGAGCTGATCTTTGACCGTGTCTGCCGTCTCGGTGAGGATAACGGATTCCTCGATAAACGTCAATGACCGAACTGACCGTTGCAAAACGCGCCGGCTTTTGCTCCGGAGTGCGACGAGCCGCCGAAGGACTTGAGGCAAAGATTGCCTCTGCCCGACCGGGAGAAAGAATATTCACCCTCGGCAAGCTGATACATAACGACGTTTACGTAAACGACCTTGCCCGTCGGGGTGTCAACGTCACCGACGAGGCTTCCCTGCCTCGCCTTGCCGCCTCCGCATCACCGGAGTCGCCCGTCACCGTATTTATCCGTGCGCACGGAGTGAAAAAAGACACCGAAAAGTTGCTTGCTCGGCTGTCGGAGCAAAACGGGAGTTTCTCTTACGAGGATTGCACCTGCCCATTCGTTACCCGACTGCACAGAATAGCCGCCGACAACTCGGGAAAAGACAAGCTCTTTATACTGATCGGAGATCCGAACCACCCCGAATGCATCGGCATCGCAAGCTGGTTCGACGGCGAAAGCTATACGGTCCCGGATGAAAACGCCTTGGATGCGCTTCTGACCGACTTGTCCGGCAGAAATAAATATCAAAAATGTCCTATTGTTGCGGTCCAAACCACCCAAAAACCGTCACAATGGCTAAAGTGCAAGAAAAAAATCAAAAAACTATATACAAAAGCCGTTTTTTTTGATACAATATGCAGTGCTACCGAAGCGCGGCAGGTCGAAGCCGATTCCATCGCGGCTCGCTGTAACACGGTGATCGTGATAGGCGGCAACGACAGCTCCAATACCGCAAAGCTGTTTGACATCTGCGCCTCGAAATGCAAAAACACGGTGAGGATCGGGCAAGCGTCCGAGCTCACCGAAGCCACCCGCCGCGCGGGGGGCAAGATCGGGATAGTTGCGGGTGCTTCCACACCCGAATATATTATACAGGAGGTAATCAATACCATGAGCGAAAACTCAGTCAAAGTAGAAAACTTTGAAGAAATGCTCGAATCATCACTCAAAACTTTAAATACAGGAGACACCGTTACCGGCAGCGTGACCAGCGTTACCGACGCAGAGCTTCAGCTCGACGTGGGCGCTAAGGTCACCGGCATAATCAAAGCCGAACAGATCTCGGACGACCCCTCCTTTAAGCTGAGTGAAAACTTTAAGATCGGTGACACGATCGACGCCTTCGTTATCCGCGTAAGCGACGTTGAGGGAGTTGCAGAGCTCTCCAAGAAGCGCGTGGACAGCGACCGTAACGTTAAGAACGTTATCGCGGCAAAGGACACCGGAGACGTGCTCGATGCAAAGGTCATTGAGGTTGTCAAGGGCGGTCTTGTCGCCACTGTCGGCGGCGTTCACGTCTTCATCCCCGCATCGCAGACCGGAGTGCCGAAGGACGGAGATCTCTCCGTACTCAACCGCCAGACCGTCAAGATCAAGATCATTGAGGTACGCGAGGGCGGCCGCGACGGTCGCAAGGGCGGCAGAAAGATCATCGGCTCCATCAAAGCCGTGCTCAACGAGGAGCGCCGTGAGAAGGAAGCCGAGTTCTGGGCAAACCTTGCCGTCGGTCAGTATTACACCGGCAAGGTAAAGAGCCTTACGAGCTACGGTGCCTTCGTTGACCTCGGTGCGGGCGTTGACGGAATGGTTCACGCTACCGAGCTCTCCTGGAAGCACATCAAGAATCCCGCAGAGGTCGTTTCGGTCGGCGAGGAGCTTACGGTATTCGTAAAGAGCTTCGACCCCGAGAAGAAGAGGATCTCGCTCGGATACAAGACCGAGGAGACCAACCCCTGGTACATATTCACGCACAATTTTGCGATCGGTGACGTTGCAAGCGTCAAGATCGTAAATATGATGCCCTTCGGTGCATTTGCCGAGATCGTCGACGGTGTCGACGGACTTATCCACATCTCCCAGATCGCGCAGACGAGGATCGCTCAGCCGAGCGACGTTCTTCAGCTCGGACAGGTCGTCAACGTAAAGATCACCGATATCGACAACGAAAAGCAGAAGGTAAGCCTCTCGATCAGAGCACTCCTTGACGAAGCGGCAGAAGAAGCAACCGAGGAAGTAGCCGAAGACGCAGTTTCCGAAACCGCGGAGAACGAAGAGGCCGCTGAATAAGAAGAATACGATTTTCTCCGTACGAACGGAGATCACAAAAGCCGTTCGGCGCTCGTAAGAGTGCCGAACGGCTTTTCATATATCTGTTCGTCGAATCAGGCGAGCATAGCCCGAAGCTCTTCCTCGGATATTATTTTTATCCCGAGGGACTGTGCCTTCGTCAGCTTGCTTCCCGCCGCTTCCCCGGCAACGAGATAGTCGGTGCGCCCCGAAACCGAGCCGCTGACCTTGCCCCCCGCCGACTTGATGAGCGCCGATGCCTCGTCGCGCGACAGCCCGGGGAGCGTTCCGGTAATAACGAAGGTCAAGCCGGCAAGCTTATCCCCCGTAGGCTTTGCAACGGCAACGGTCAGCAGTCCCGCCTCGGTCAACCTTTCGCAAATACGTCGGTTCTGCGGATGAGAAAACCAGTTGACAACACAGTCGGCGGTAACCGTTCCGAAATCCGGAATGGCGATCAAAGCCTCGCGATCGGCAGACATAACGCCCTCAAGTGTGCCGAATTCGGCTGCCAACGCCGCCGCAGCCACGACGCCGACGTTCCGTATGCCGAGAGCCGCAAGAAGCCGCTCAAGCCCCGCCGACCGCGATCGGTCTATTGCAGCTATCAAATTGGAGGCGGATTTTTCACCCATACGGTCAAGCTTCGCGACATCCTCTGCCTTCAACGAATATAGGTCCGCAACATCCGATATAAGCTGCTCGTCAAGCAAAAGCTTTACGATCCGTTCGCCGAGCCCGTCAATATTCATAGCGTCCTTCGATGCGAAATGCTCTATCGCGCGATGCAGCTGTGCCGGGCAGGAGGCGTTCGTGCACCGCACCGCCGCCTCGTCATCGCGAAAAACAGGTTCCCCGCAGGATGGACAGACGGTCGGCATCAGGAACTCACGTTCACTGCCATCGCGCCGCTCCGGGCAGGCGGACACTATCTCCGGAATGATATCCCCCGCCTTTCGTACCGTTACGGTATCACCGAGCATTATTCCGCGCTCACGGATAAAGTCAAGATTGTGAAGCGTTGCCCGAGAGACGGAGGTCCCCGCAAGTCTTACGGGCTCAAGCACCGCCGTCGGCGTCAGCACACCGGTACGACCGACGGCAACCGTGATATCGGTTAGCCGCGTCTGCTTTTCCTCGGGCGGGAATTTATATGCCACCGCCCATTTGGGGGTATTCGTTCCCTCCCCAAGGCTTTCGCGCACCGAAAATGCGTCTGCCTTTATCACCACACCGTCTATATCGTACGGGAGCGAATCGCGCTTGACACCGAGCCACCTTATATATTCCTCTATCTCCTCGGCGGTACGAAGCTTTTTTCTGTCCCCCACCACCGAAAATCCGAGCTCGGCAAGCCTATCGAGCGTCTCGGTATGTGAATCGGTCACGTGACCGTCGCCGAAAATATTTCCCGATTGAAGATTAAAGACGAATATTCCGAGCCCACGCGACGCAGTGACCTTCGGATCCAACTGACGCAACGAACCCGCCGCGGCGTTCCTCGGGTTGGCGAAGATAGGCTTTCCCTCCGATTCACGTGCCGCGTTAAGGCGCGCAAACACCTCACGCGGCATATATATTTCCCCTCTTACGCAAAGGTCAAGTGCTTCGGGGAGCTTCATAGGGATCGAAAAGATCGTTCGGATATTCTGCGTAACGTTCTCACCGACCTCGCCGTCACCGCGCGTCGCCCCGAGAACGAATTCGCCCTTCTCATACGTCAGCGCGGCGGAGAGCCCGTCTATCTTCGGCTCCACGGAATACTCCACGTCACCGACCGCCTCCCTTGTTTTATCGACAAACGCCTCAAGCTCGTCAAAGGAAAAAACGTCGGACAGCGAATTCATCGGCACGGCGTGGGTAACCTTCTCAAACTTATCCAGCGCGGCGCCTCCCACACGATTAGTCGGGGACTCCGGATCGTAAAGCTCCGGATGCTCCTCCTCCAACCGTTTAAGCTCGGCATAGAGCATATCGTATTCATAATCGGATATCACGGGTGCATCGTAGACGTAATACAGCTTGGCGTGATGGGTAAGCTCACGTCGCAGCCACTTTATTCTCTCAACATAATCCTGCATAAGGTAAACCTCGCTCGATTGATTATAAATATTTTACCACAGAACCGAGAAAACTGCAATAGAAAGATAACATTCGGCAATGTGCACAATATTTGAAAACAATGCGAAAGTTTTTTGAAGCCTATTTACAAATCGCGTGCAATATGATATAATAAAACTGTCGGGAGAACGGGAGCTTTCCCTCTCCCGCAATAAGCACAAAAGGGGGATAATTTATGAAGATCACAACAGTCGGCAGACAGATGACGGTTCCCGAGGACCTGAAAGAACTCACGGCAAAGAAGCTTGCCAAGCTTGACAAGTACTTCTACACCGAGGGCGATGCCACGGTAACCTTCAGCCGCAAGCACAATAAAGAAAGGCTTGAGGTGACTATCTCCGCCTCAAATACCCTTTTCCGCGCAGAAGCGGAGGAAAATGCGTTTCGCGATGCGCTCGACCGCGATATCGACGCGATAGAACGCCAGATCAGAAAATTCAAAACGAGGCTCGGAAAGCGGGTGCGCGATGCGGCATTTGCGGAGCCCGATCCGGCACTTGATACGGTAGAGGATGAGAAGGAGCTCAAAATACACAAGAAATCCTTCTATTTCAAGCCGATGTCGGTTGAAGAAGCCATTATGCAGATGGAACTGCTCGGTCACGATTTCTACGTTTTTGAGGACTCCGCTACCGGAGATACCTGCGTCGTATACGAGAGGAAGGACGGCGAGTACGGACTGATAGTCCCGAACTCGGATGACAAATAACAAACGAGATCCCCGGGGAGCTTTGTAAAGCTCCCCGGGGATCTTATTTCTAAAATCTGAAATAGAGAAAAGGATTAAAATCGGAAGCCGTAATAAATACCGTCGAAAGAACAAAAGCCGCAAGCGTCAGAGCTCCTGCCATCACCTCGGCATAACGCGCGGGAAACTTGCGATACAGTCGGTAAAACGTCTCGGTCGGCACCGAAGTTGAGCCTATCGCCGATACCGCAAGCAAGGGCAACAGCCGCACGGCATCGTAAAGGTCGCCGAGGCGGACAATGCCCGATCTGCCGAAAAGATCAAGGAAATACGCAATGCCCGCCGACGCGGTGAGCTCTGCCGCGCTTCCGTCAAAGGCAAATATCAGCCAACCGAGCGCAATTGACACAAGCGTTAAAATATGTGACAGTACTCGCGGAGCGGCGGCAAGCCATTTGCCGACGAACGCCTTGTCAGCCGCTATAAGGAGAAACCAATAAACGCCCCAAAGCAAAAAATTCAACTGTGCGCCGTGCCAAAGTCCGGTAAGCGTCCATACGATGAAAAGGTTAAGGTAGGTACGTGCCCTTCCCCTTCGGTTTCCGCCAAGCGGTATATACAGGTAATCACGAAACCACCCCGACAGCGATATATGCCATCGCCGCCAGAAATCGGTCGCGCCTATCGACGTATACGGATAATCAAAGTTCTGCGGGAAGGAAAAGCCGAATATCCTGCCAAGCCCCACCGCCATATCGGAATAACCCGAAAAATCAAAATAGATCTGGAACGAATAACAGACCAGCCCGATCCACGCAATCAATGCGCTTCTCTCCCCCGATGCCAAACAGACAACACAGTTAAATGCCGCCCCCGCCGTATTACCGAGCAATACCTTCTTAGCCAAGCCCACGCAAAACACGGTAGCCCCGCTCACCGCGTCGGCAAGGCTCGTTTTCCTCGATACGAGCTGTGCCTCAATATCGGAATATTTGACTATCGGTCCGGCAACGAGCTGAGGGAAAAGCGCAATGTACAGACCGAAGGCAACTATGCTCCTCTGCGCGGAGACCTCCCCCCTGTAAACGTCTATAACGTATGAAAGCGCTTGAAAAGTATAAAACGATATTCCCACCGGGAGGCTGACGCCGACACGGGGAAGAAAGCTCAGTGCCTCGGTCAACGGGGGATAATATTTGAAGAATCCGAGGAAGAGCAGGTTCAAAGTCAAAGTGAACACGAGCACGACTCGCCGCGTGCGCCTTCCCGACCGTTCGATCAGAAGTCCCGCCGCGAAATCAAGCACGGCGGTCACGATCATAAGCAAAATATACAACGGCTCGCCCCAAGCATAAAAGATAAGGCTCAGGGCGAGCAACGTCACGTTTTTCGCTCCTCTCGGAGCGATAAAGTATAATATCAGGGCTGTCGGAAGGAAAATAAACAGAAATCCGAGCGAAGAGAATACCATCTGCACCTCACGGCATCAGTTTTTCCAGTATTTCCGATCCAATGAGCGGAAGCGAACCGCCTCCGCAATATGCGCGGCTCCTATCGTCTCACATCCGGCAAGATCGGCAATGGTACGAGCCACTCGCAACGTGCGGTCGTACCCCCTTGCCGACAGTCCGAGCGATTCGTACGCCTGCTTTAGCAGCTCACGCCCCGCGGTATCGGGAACACAGTACTTACGTATCATAGCGCTCGTCAGCTTGGCGTTGCAGAACACGTGCTCCTCTCCCGCAAAGCGTTTCGCGGCAAAGCTTCTGGCGGCAATAACCCGCTCGCGTATGGTCGCCGAGCTCTCCTCACGGCGATCGGACGACGACAGCTCGTCATACGTCACGGTCGGGAGCTCCACCTGAATGTCTATGCGGTCAAGCAAGGGACCGCTGATCCGCGCTATGTAATTCTTTATATCGTTGGACCGACAGGTACAGGTGTGCGTCGGATCGCCGAAATATCCGCAACGGCAGGGATTCATTGCCGCTACGAGCATAAACGAGCACGGAAAAGTCACCCTGCCCGCCGCACGGGTGATCGTGATCCTCCCGTCCTCTATCGGCTGTCTCAGTGCATCGGTAACCTGCTTCGGAAATTCCGGAAATTCATCGAGGAAAAGCACCCCGTTATGCGCTAACGATACCTCACCCGGGCGCGGATTGATCCCTCCCCCGGCGAGCGACACCGCCGACATCGTGTGATGGGGCGAGCGGAAAGGGCGTGAAACAAGCAACGACACCTCCGCCGGGAGGGTTCCCGCAACCGAATGTATCTTCGTAGTCTCCACCGCCTCGTCAAAGCTGAGCGGAGGCAAAATGGTCGGCAGGCGCTTTGCCAGCATCGACTTGCCGGTTCCCGGGGGACCTATGAGCAATATGTTGTGCCCACCCGCGGCGGCGATCTCCATCGCCCGCTTTGCCATTGCCTGTCCCTTAACGTCCGAAAAATCAACGCCGTAATTGCCGTAGCTTATCTCCCCCGCCACGTCACGCGCGACCGGTGTCAGCCGTGCCGTGCCGTTAAGATGATCCACAAGCTGTTTTATATTCTCGACGGCATAAACCGTTATGCCGTTGACCGCCGCCGCTTCCCTCGCATTTACCGCCGGAGCGTAAAACTCCTTCATCCCCGCCTCGCGTGCCGCGGCACACATACAAAGAATGCCGCGTATCCCGCGAAGCTTGCCCGAAAGCGACAGCTCACCGCAGAAGCACTTGTCCGAAAGGTCGGTCTCGGGGCGCAGATATCCGCCGCAGTGAAGAATGCCGAGCAGGATCGCAACGTCAAAGCCCGAGCCCTCCTTCTTTCTGTCGGCCGGTGCAAGGTTTATCATAAGATCAAGTGCCGGGAACTTATACCCACTGTTCTCACAAGCCGTGCAGACTCGGTCGTGAGCCTCCTTGACCGCAAGGTCGGGCAAACCCACGAGGTGAAAATCGGGAATTCTTCGCAATCCGTTACATTCGACACTGACGATAAATCCGTCGATGCCGAACACTCCGGCACTGTATACGGTTGACAGCATAGTTGACCTCCCAAGAATGACAGTTGGCAGATATACGGGAACAGTCGCAAAACAGCCGGCGTTCCCCCGGAAACATTTTATCACACCGTTGACAAATTTACAAGAACTTTTTTGACCGTCGGTTTAATTTCCGCCAATTTCCCCTATAACGTCAATTATTTTAAAACGCAAGCGGTATTTCGGCTCGTCCGTCTCGGTAATGACGCGATATTGCTCGGGCGTGAGTCCGACCTCGACAAAAGCCGATTCTGCGTTCTTTGCCCCCGCAAGGCAGAGCTGAGGAAAGAGCACACACCACCAATTTTTACCCTCCCCCTCGCCTATGGTTATCCGAAGCGAGGTATACTCTCCCGCCGGAAAACAAACGCTCTCGTAACTGCGGGTCGGGTATTTTTCCTTGCCGAGGGTCACGCTGACAGTGTGATCGAATCCCGCCTCGGCTACCGTTTGCGCGGCGATCGTGCGCACGTCGTCCAGCCGTGCGGCGAGACTTGCCTCCGCTTCCTCACGCGTTGAGCAGGCTTCACTGATCGATGCAAGCTCCTCAAGCACTGCATCGCGCACCGCAAGCTTCAGTGCCTGCTCATCTTCATCGTCCGATGCCGCGATCACGTGAAGCCTTATAACGCTGTCATAGATCGCCTCCTCTCCGTGAACGGGCAAAAAATTCAGCGCAAGCACTCCGAGCGCGAATGCCGTGATCAAGATAAGTATTTTTTTCATACGGTACCTCCGTGATTTTCGTCGATACCTTATATTTGCCTCAATACACTGTTTTTATTCAATTTCGATCGGAACGGCAAAGCGGTTGCCCAAAAGCTTTGGGCAACCGTTTTTTTTGCATAACGCCGTTATCAATTCAAGGAATTCACGTCAAGGGTAAACATAGCGTTTACGCGCTCGGCAAGCACCGGATGGTTTTTAAGCTCCGGATCGTCGGCAATAAGCCCCCCCGCCGCCGCGAACGCCGACTTCAAAAGCTCGGCATCGTCGCAAAGATCGGCAAGCCTGAACCGCACTCCTCCGTGTTGACGCACCGTATCGTCGCCTCCGCGCAAGAAGTCCCCGGGTCCCCGCATCAGAAGATCCTTCTCCGCTATTGCAAAGCCGTCGTAGGTGCTTTTCATCGTGTTAAGCCTTGCCCTTGCCGTTTCGGGGCAATCGTTTATGTCGGATCCGCCGTAGACGAGCACGCAATACGACTTTCGCGTTCCCCTTCCGACGCGTCCGCGCAACTGATGAAGCTGAGAAAGCCCGAAGCGCTCGGCGTTTTCCACTATCATAAGACAAGCATCCGGAACGTTTACCCCGACTTCTATCACCGTCGTGGATATGAGTATCCGTATCTTCCCCTCGGCAAAGCCGCGCATAACGGCGTCCTTATCGCGACTCTTCATTTTTCCGTGAACAAACGCCGAGGCATATTCGGGGAATTTTGCGGCAACCTCCTCGGCGTACGGCACCGCCGCCTTTAACGGAGGCACCGATGACCGAACGACACCGATCTCGGTCAGCTCGTCAAGCTCGACCTCGCCCCCCTCGCATTCCCGCTCCTCAACCGCGGGACAGACGATATAAACCTGCCCTCCCGAGTCAACGTTCTTGCGTATAAATGCGTCAAGCCTTTCCCGATAGCTCTCATCCACCGCAAAGGTATCAACGCGTTGACGTCCCGGCGGCATCTCGTCGATCACGGTCATAGAAAGATCGCCGTAAAGTGCAAGCGCCAACGAGCGAGGTATGGGGGTCGCGCTCATAACGAGCATATGCGCGTGCCCGCTCTTCCCTGCCAGCGTTGCACGCTGAGACACGCCGAAGCGATGCTGTTCATCGGTGACCACCAAGCCCGGGGATCGGAATTCGACCCCATCCGAAAGCAACGCCTGCGTTCCTATCACCACGTCAAGCGTACCCGAGGATAATCCGTCGCGGATCTTACCTTTTTTCGCCGCCGACGTTGCTCCGACGAGCAACTCACAGCTTATTCCGAGGCGAGAGAACAGCTCCGACAGCTCGGAATAATGCTGACGCGCAAGTATCTCGGTCGGTGCCATAAGTGCCGCCTGCCGCCCGTTACGCACGGCAATGAAGATCGCCGCCGCCGCGCAAACGGTCTTTCCGCATCCGACGTCCCCCACGAGAATACGACTCATCGGAACGCTTTTTGCCATATCGGAGGCTATCTCGTTTATCGCACGGTGCTGAGCTCCGGTCAGCGAATAAGGCAAGCACCTCTCCAAATCGCGCGTATCTCCGTTCACGCACGGGGGAGCCCCGCCCTCCGCGATCCTTTCCCGAGTCATTGATATACCGAGTGCGAAATTAAAGAATTCGTCGAAAATCAACCTTTTTTTCGCCGCGGCAAGGGACGCAAAGCTCTCCGGACAGTGAATATTACAGATCGCAAAGTTCAGGGTACAAAGACCGTTTGCCATCCTTATCTCATTCGGCAGAAAATCGGGGATCTCATAGCCGCAAAGGGCTTGTGCCGCGGCGATACTGTCGCTTATTTGCTTTTGCGAAATTCCTTCCGTAAGGCGATACACGGGAAGGAGGTCGCGCAACGGGCGATCCTCAAACCACGGCTCGAACGCAGGCGATGAAAGAGTATATCGCTTTCCTGCCCTCTCTACCTTTCCCCAAAATCGGAAGGTGGAACCGAGCGGGAATTTATTAGCGAGAAAATCCTGATTAAAAAAGGTCACTTCCGCAACTCCGCTGTCATCGTAAGCGCGGAATTTCAAAAAGCTCATTCGCCGCGAGCGCAGACGGACAGAACGCGGCTCGGTCGCCACGGTCAGCACGACGGCGTGCTTTGCCTCGATATCCGTTATGTCCGCCAAGCGCTCGATGTTTCCGCGATTCTCGTACGCGCGCGGAAAATCAAACAGAAGATCACCGACCGTGTGTATGCCAAGTCTGCCGTACGCCGCCGCCCTGACGCTTCCTATTCCCTTTAGCTTTGTTATCGGTGCGGCAAAAACGTTCTCCGACATCGTATTCCTCCTTCCGTTGATATCGTAATTAATTATAAGCTTTTTAGAATTATTTGTCAACCGCCGTCTTGACATCAAATAAATCCGTGATATAATTAGATTGACACCGAATAACGTTGCCGTTACCGTACGGTGCTTACTGAAATCAAAAATATTACGGAGGCTTTTAATATGTCAAAAGGGCTGATAGTATTGGATCCGGGTCACGGAGAAAAGGGCAATCCGCACACCACGCGTGAAGGGTTTTACGAGGGGACGCAGAATTTCGTCCTCGCCTGCCACCTCAGGGACGAGCTTGTCAAGCGCGGCTTTGACGTAATGATGACCAGAAATCGAGTTGAGGATGACCCTGCACTCGAAGAGCGCGGACAGATGGCGGGCAAAAACTCGGCGCTGATGTTCCTGTCACTTCATTCGAATGCTCCCGGGACCGCGGCGGGACCCGACCGATATTCGAAGATCCGCGGCGCGGAAACCTTCTATTCGGTTACCGACCCGGAGCGCAATGCCGAAATAGCCAAAAAATTCACCGCCGCCGTCGTCAAGGCGATGAACACGGAGGATCGCGGCATCAAGACGCGCCGATACCCCGATCACGACGATTGGGATTATTACAGCGTAATACGCAACGCCGCTCAATCGGGATGCCGTCAAGCCTTCCTCATTGAGCACGGCTTTCACACCAATCCCGAGGATTCGGCGTTCCTGCAAAGCGACGAATGCCTGTCAAAGCTTGCCGTCGCCGAAGCGGAGGTTATCGACGAAGTATTCGGTTGAGCTTCGCCGCTTTCTCGGATAAATAATTTTGACCGTAGCTAAAATTTTTCGGAGCAATCGACGTTGCCAAGTGCAGTATGCAATAAATAATTCCGGGTGCCAAGGCACCCGGAATTATTTGCTCTTATTTCTTTTTGGATTTTTTCTTACCCTTTTCGTCTTCCTTAACCGCGGCTTCCTCGGCGGGCTTCTCAGCCTCCTTGCGAGTTCCGGGAGCGGGAGTATCGACTCTGGCAATCGCTGACTTCACGAAGGTTATCTTCGTTCCGTCGCGGCTCGTCTCGACGACAACGGTCTCTTCCTTAACGCGAACGATGCGCCCGACGATACCGCCGGTCGTGGTCACCTCATCGCCGACGCAAAGTCCGTTGCGCATATCGGCGATCTCCTTCTCCTGATTCTTCGACTTGCGATTCATAAGGATGAAGAATACGATTATACCTACGAACAAAACTCCGTAAACGATAAAAACGCTCCAATTGCTACCGCTGCTGCTACTGCCGGTCGCAGTGGTTTCGGTCAGCGCAACACTCGCAAAAGCATTGATCAATGAGTTCATAATTCCTCCAACAAAATTTATTCACTTGATTATACCCTATTTTTGCCGCCATTTCAAGGGGTAATTGTAAATATTTCATTCATCACGGATTTTATTGACACCTTGATCAAATCGTGATATAATTACGGCAGTATTATACGCAACGTTCGCGTACGGTCAAGTGGCGCGGTATGACGCTCGGGAGGAGCATATGAATCTTTTATATATGAAATACGCAGTAGAGGTCGCGGAGGCAGGATCGCTGAACAAAGCCGCCGAGAGGCTCTACGTTGATCAAGCCAACCTCAGCCGCTCGGTCAAGGAGCTTGAAAGCTCGCTCGGGGTGACCCTGTTTGAGCGCTCGGCGCGCGGTATGAAACCCACCGCCGACGGCGAGGTCTTTCTTAAATATGCGAAGAACATTCTCAGCCAGATCGACACCGTGGAGAATATGTTCAAGGAAGGCACGGCAAGAAAAAAGCGCTTTTCCCTCTCCGTCCCGCGCGCAAGCTACATCGCCGAGGCATTTTCGGCTTTTTCCGCACGCCTTACCGACAGCGAAACCATCGAGGTATACTATAAGGAAACAAATTCGCTCCGTACCATTCGCAACGTGCTTCAGGATGATTACAAGCTCGGCATAATCAGATACGCCGGAAATTACGATAAATATTATAAGAATATGCTCGCCGAAAAAGGCTTGGAATATGAGCTTATCACCGAATTCCGCCATATGCTCGTTTGCAGCGCGGACTCCCCGCTGGTATCCCGCCCGGATATATCGACCGACGCCTTATCCGAGCTGACCGAAATATCGCACGCCGATCCGTACGTTCCCTCACTGCCCTTCGCAGAGGTCAAAAAAGAGGAGCTCCCCGAGGCGGCGCGCCGTATCTTCGTGTTTGAGCGAGCCAGCCAATTCTCTCTTCTTGCAGATAATCCGAAGACGTATATGTGGTGCTCGCCTATACCTCAGCGACTGCTCTCCCGATACGGGCTCGTGCAGCTCAACTGTGCCGACAGCACAAAGGTCTACCGCGACGTTATGATCTACGGCAACGACCATAAGCTCACCGAGCTCGAATGCGA
>CAYWVC010000030.1:0-16791 GCA_964461635.1 uncultured Lachnospiraceae bacterium | reverse complement strand
GATCACGCGGCGCAGATTCGCAGGACGGTGACCGTTATATCGTCGTCACTGCCCTCGTCGCGGGCGCGGGCGGCGATCGCGGATGCGAGGGCACGCGGCTCGGCATCGTCGTCGGAGCTGCTGAGCATATTGAGCAACCATATACAATCGTCGCGGTTTTGCGTAACCCCGTCGCTCATCATAACCACGACGTCACCGTCTTGCGCCTCAAAGTTCAGCTGCTTGAGGTCGGGGCGGTCGATAATTCCGACCGGAACGGTCTTTGCACGGAGTCGGAAGCAATCCTTGCCCCGCTTGACGTAGGTAGGGGCGGCACCGCTTTTAGTTACGCACATATTCCCGTTCAGAAGGTCAAGCTCCAGAAGGTCCACGGTCGCCGAGCATTCGTGCCGTGCGCTCCCGTCGCGCTCGCTCATAAAGCTGTTGAGCAGGCGCAGCGAGGTCTCGCTTCTGTTACCTGCCGAAAGCATTTTCTCAAGAAACATAGCGCAGATGCGCGAGGTGAACGCCGCCTCACGTCCCGAGCCCATTCCGTCGCTGATGAGCGCGTAGGACCGATCCCCCTGATCCTCAAAGCTGACGGAGGTGTCCCCGCACACGTGCGCGGCATTGCCTCCCGAAGCGGCACAGAGCGATACGCTTGCTTGAACGACGGCAAAGCGGCGTGCGGCGCTGACCGTCATATCAAGTCTGCCCGCCGTGTCGGACGGCGTGAATTCGGGCTCACCCATACTTACGCCGAGGGCTTCGCTGATGTGCTCGCGCACGTCCCTGACGCTTGCCTTTGCACGCGATGCGTCAAGCCCCTTGACCGCGACCGATTTGCGTCTGCCGCCGTAGGCGATCACGCCGTCGTAGCCGAACCTGAGCTTGCGAAGGACCTCGGCGACCGTTTGCGCCGAGCTTTCGTCAATGATGTAGTCGGCTCTGCCCGAATCGAGCGCCTCCGAAATGATCCGTGACATACCGTCGTAGTCGAGGGCAAAGATCCCGGTCCGGTCGCACATCAATGCGTGCTCGGTCAGAAGGGCACAGCTTTCGTTGATCTCGGCGATCATCTGCGGCATCGCGGCGCAGCGCGTACAAAGGTACTCGGGCACGCTTCCGGGCTCGGCGCGCGCCTTCATATGAAGGTCGGCGGCGATCTTATCTATGACCTCCAGCGTGGAGCCGTATTCCACCCCGCGGCAGATCTCGCGCTTGGGGCAGGCGGAGCAATATTTTTCAAACACCCCGTCGCACATCCGCCGAAGGTCGAGCATTTCGGGGCGGCGCTGACGGTCACTCAGGTTATAAAAGGTTTCGGCGAGCTCCGAAAGGGTTGAGGAAAGGCGGTGAATGCAAGCCTCGTCGGAGTCGTTGATCATTTCCCTCAGCTTTACCTCCAATGCCGTGCGGTCATCGCGCTTGACCTTGATGAGCTCGGGAGTTTCGGTGATCAGGGCGAGCCTCTCGGCTGCTCCGAATACCATAGTTCCGCAGAGCAGAGCGGGGAGGAGCTGTGACAGCGCGGTCATACCGTTTACGTATACGCCCCAGATCGTGCCGGTGATGCACCCCGCAACTGCGGCGGCGAGCGGAGAGACGTTCCAGAGCACCCCGGCAGCCGCCGCCTCCAGCAGAAAGAGCGGGGCGTAGATCGGTTCAAAGGCAAGCCCGAGCACGAGCCCGCTTATACATCCGGAGAGTATTCCGCGCCGACGGCAGATGCAGAGCGTAGCGAAAAATGCGAGAAATGCGCCGGCATACACGCCGAAGAGTGTGACGTCCTTAATTGCAAAGCAGATCGAAGCGAGCAATGCAAGCCTGCCGAGCGCTTTGAGTCTTTCGTTGCGCTTACTCTCCCCGAAATGCAGAGCGAAAACGAAGGTCAGCGCGGGCGACGCAACTATCGAAAAGAACGTGCCGAACAGATCGTAATAGCGAAATCCCCCGTAGACCAGCGGATAGAGCGAAAGGCAGAACGCCGCAATGCAGGACGTAGCCATACGGAGGTAGGTGTGCTCGTGAAACAGCGAGAAGTACAATGCTCGCACCTTGTCCGCCGCTGAGCCCGTGTCGGAGCCGACGGCGTTGCGATTTGATCCCTTTTCCACCGCGGTACGGCAGAGAAAGATCCTTATTGCCGCGCTCATAACGTAGGTCACGGCACATATTACGAACGGTACGTCGGTGGACGGTGCCGAGGCGAGAAGCCCGACGAGAATGAACGGTAAGTGCTTGTCCGCCGCGCAAAGCAGGGCAATACCGAGGGGGAAGGTGCCGAACAGCAGCTCACACTTGCCGAGGAAGAATGCCGACAGGCAGAGCGCCGCTCCCACGACGTAGCCTATAAGCCGTTCGTTTGCCTTTTCGCGCTCGCCGATGCCGAGGAGCTCGCGTATGAAGCCCTTTACGGCGGTGAATGATAGCTTTTCGCGGTGCTGTGCGCGGGTGCCGCGCCCCGACTCTTTATTATCCTGCATATTTCGTTTTCCTTTCAAATACTACTGTCTCTACGGTAATTATAATCATTTTGTCTGCATAATTTGTCGAAGCAGGGCTGTCGCGGTGAGTCGGATGACGGCAGGAAATTAAAAAAACCGCACTTGAGTGCGGAACACGGTATTTTATTATTGCTTTTTGCGAATGAAATAACGCAAGGCACCGTCGGACGGTCGGTTAAAAATGACCGCTCGGCAGTGCCTTGACTTTTTTCGCTTAATCTATGCTTTTGAACGCCGCGGCGAGGTCACCGAGCGTTTCAAAATATGCGTCGGATACCCCGGCGGTCTTTTCCCGTCTGTGCGCCTTGGAACGGTCGAACACCGCCCAACAGTAGGCGGTCCCCGCCTGCTTTGCGGCGGCAAGTGCCTCGTATGAATCGTCGATCAGCATCGCGCTGTCGGCTGTCACGCCGAAGTGACGGAAAACGTCTTGATAGATCTGCGGCTTTTTCTTGGCGTAGGGGTCGTCCCCGGCAGTGAATACCTCGGTCAGGCGGCCGTCAAGCCCGAAGTGAGCCAATGCGCGGCTGACATCCTCCTTGCGCGATGCGGTCACGACCGCGACGTGCTCGACCGAGTCGCCGACGGCTTGCACGAGTTCCTCGGCACCCGGCTTGAGCTTTACCGACGTCAGGTAGAGCTTTCTCATATTCTCAAACGCCCATTCCTCGCGCTCACGGTAGGTCATACCGAGCGCGGCGGCGGTCGGTGCGTCCTTGTCGATCATCCGAAGTCCGGCACGGAAGAAGAGCTCGCTCGGGTCAAGCAGACATTCGGGGATCTCTATGCCTTTTTCGCAGAGCAGACGTATTGCCGACTGCCGCCAAAAGCCCTCCGAATCGACGAGCGTGCCGTCAAAATCAAGCATAACGAGCTTTAAATCTTTTTTAAAATTCCGTATCATATGATATTGGGCGCGGCGGGAGCCGCGCCCGTTTTCCTTTACATTGAAATTGAGATTATCTCGGGGTGACTGTCCATCATTTCCATCATCTTCTCGGGCGAGAAGGTGCCGGAGGTCTTAAGCGTAAGCTGTATGAGCGATTTGTCGCCCTCGCGGTACATCTTGCTGCCGATCACGAGCACGTTATTGGCGTTAAGCTCCTCATTCATAAACTGTCGCGATTCGGGCGTGTCGAGCATAGTGATGAATATTTCACTGGTGTTGAAGGCGTCGTTGCCGACAGGGAAGCGGTGCATAACCATTTGAACCGCCATAATCAGCACGGTGGCAACTATTCCGTATATGTAGAGCCCCGATCCGACGGTAAGACCTATCGCCGCCGTTGCCCAAATGCCCGCCGCCGTGGTTATGCCGCGCACGACGTTGCCGTTCTTGAATATGACTCCGGCACCGAGGAAGCTGACTCCGGTGACCACCTGAGCCGCGATACGTGCACCGTCAACGCCCTTCGTTCCGAAGGCATCGAACATAGATGCCGAGAGGTCGGCAAAGCCGTATTTCGATACTATCATAAGCAGTGCCGAGGATATCGCGACCACACAGTGTGTGCGGACGCCCGCCTCCTTGAGCCGTTTCGAACGCTCAAAGCCCACTGCCGCTCCGCACAGGGCGGAGACTATGAGCCTGAAAAGCAACTCAAGTGTAAGCTGCCACGAGATCGCTTCAAATTGAAATTCCCAAAAAACCATTTGATTTCTCCGTATACAATATTTTTTATATATGGAAGCCGGTGATCCGGCAGAAGGATGATGTTAGTTCGCCGCCGACCGATTCTGCTCACCGATCAGTACGCGGTAGATCGACCGCACGGCACGGCAACGGTCGCATTCGTTGACTCCGACCGTGATGCAGCTGTCGCTTGCTCCGCAGTCGATAAGTATGACTCCGACCCTTTCGTCCTCAAGGGCAGAGATCACGCGACCGACAATTCCGCTCTGCCCGCACAGTCCCTCGCCGACGGTGGTGATCAAGGCTGTGCCGTCGGCATAGACGAGGCTTTTCGGGTGAAGCCCGATGAGTATCGCCTCTGTCAACGCGTTCCTCACCCGATCAAGACTGTCGGTGTGCACCGCGGCGCAGATGCCGTCTACCCCGATCGACGTATGCCGTGCCCGCAGACCGTGCTCCGACAGAAGGGTAAGCAGATCGGCGGCAAGATACCGCCCGTCCGAGAGCCGTATCATAGTGAAGCCGCCGTCCGACGAGATCCCCGCAAGGTGCGGGAGCTCATCCGTCGGCAGGGAGTCGGTTACGAGCGTGCCGGGGAGCTCGGGGGCGCGGGTGTCGGCGATGCGGGTCGGTATTTTGGCTTCGCAGACGGGGAGCACTGCCTCGCCGTGGAGCACGCTTGCTCCGGTGCAGGCGAGCTCCCGTGCCTCCCGATACGTCATTCTGCCGACCGTGCGCGGATGCTCGATTATCTTTGGATCTGCAAGCATAAATCCGGGCACGTCGGTAAAGTTCTCGTACAGCGAGGCGTGTGCCGCACGAGCCACGATAGCTCCCGTGATATCCGAGCCACCGCGGTCAAAGGTCTTTATTCTCCCGTTCGGCAGACTGCCGTAAAAGCCCGGCACGACTGCGTACGGGTGTCTTCTTAACGCTTCTCCGAGCGAGCGGTAAGTTCGCTCACCGTCGAAGCGTCCGTCGTTATCAAAAAAGATCACGTCCCGCGCGTCTATAAATTCGGCGCGAAGGAGCCCGGCAAGTATCTTGCCGCAAAGGAATTCTCCGCGCCCAGCGACGTAGTCCCGCCCCTCGGTCAGGGCGTTCTTGACTACCGTGTCGAGCTCGTGCTCAAGGTCAAGCTCGGCTCCCGTCCCCTCAAGGATATCCGAAAACCGGTCCCTTATCGGAGAGAGCGCCGCTTCCGTGTCCCCACCCTCCGACAGCGCGTCGTAAAGCCCGTACAGAAGATCGGTGACCTTTCGGTCTCCGTCCTCGCGCTTTCCGGGGGCAGAGGGAACGATATATCTTCGCGCGGGGTCGGCGGCGACAAGTGCCCGAACGCGCAGAAATCCGCGCGCGTCGGCAAGCGAGCTGCCCCCGAATTTTGCCGCTTTGATAAGCATAGTGTCCTCCTTACGATGTAACGTGGGCGAAATATCGCCTCATATTACATTGTATGCCGGTGGGCACCGTGCTGTCAGTATGAGTCGCTCGGGGTCGAATAATATAAATATTAAGTTACCTTAACGTATTGACATACCGCATCGGGTGTGGTATAATAAAAACGGTAAGATACCTTAATAATTAAGAAGGAGGCAACGAAAATGAACGATGAAGAGCTTATGCTCCTTTTGCGGCGGGCATCGGCGATGACCCGGCGCAAGCAGAGCCACACGTCGGGGGAGCCCCCGCGCAAGGGAAGCGGCGGGCACGGGCATATCCTTGCCGTTCTGTCATCTCACGACGGCAGCAGCCAACAGGAGCTTGCCGACCTGCTCGGTATACGTCCGCAATCGCTGTCGGAGGCACTCGCCGTCCTTGAATCGGACGGATATATCGAGCGCCGTACCGACGAGGTTGATCGCCGATGCATTCTCGTGTTCCTGACCGATGCGGGAAGGAGACGCAACGACGAGCTATCGGCGATACGCTCCGAGCGGGCAAGGTCGCTGTTCGCCCGTCTTGAACCCGGGGAGAAGGCAACGCTTGCCGAATTGCTCGGCAGGATCGTCGAATCTCCCACGGAATAAAGCATTATACCCTATTTCGGCAAATAAATCAAGCGTTTTGGGTAAATTTATGCCGCTACGTGCGGCGGAACGGAGGTTATTATGGGACCGGGAGGACCTATGGGACCCGGCGGTCCGGGAGGACCGAGCGGAAGATACGATTACGAGCGCGTGGCTCCGCCGAAGGGACCGCTTGACGTACCGAGATTCTTGAAAGAGCTTCTCGGCGGCTTTTTCGGTCGACTGTTTTACATTTTCGGATTGGTTTGGCAGACGGGACCGTGGATACTTATCGTGATGGCGCTGATCTCGGTATTTCAGGGTATTATGCCCGTTATACTGTCGTCTGTGTCAAAGAACGTTGTGAACTCATTGCAGGATATCTACGGTATGGGCAACGGAGGGCTTGCCGAATTTGCGGCGACGGCTACGATGACCCTGCTGTTCACCCTGTTTGCCTGCCGCATTCTTAACCGCCTTATATCGACCGTGAGCTCCTCGGTCACGAGGATCGCGGGCGAGCGCGTTGTCGCGGCGGTCAAGCTGCGGATAATGAACAAGGCGAGTCAGCTTGATCTCGCTTCCTTTGATATGCCCGGCTTCTACGAGAAGCTGGAGAACGCCAATCGCGAGGCGGGGAGCCGACCGATCTCGATAATCAGCGCGACCTTCAATATCATAAGCACCGTGATAGAGCTTGTCGGCTATATCGTGATCCTTGCGACGGCACCGGGGCTCTGGTGGGCGTCGATCGTGATAGTCGCGGTGTCGGTGCCGTCGGCGATAATCAACTTCATATACAGGAGGAAGAATTTCAACTACATCCGCCGCCGCTCAAAGGACCGCAGACAGATGCAGTACTATTCCGATCTGGTAGTCAACAAGGATATGGCGAAGGAGGTCAGGCTTTTCGACCTGTCGGATACCTTCATCAACAAGTACCGCGAGACATTCGACCGCTATTTCAAGGGCTTGCGCAAGCTGATCCTCAGCGAAAACTTCTGGCATATAGCCATCGTCGTCGTGTCGGCGGTGACGAATTGCTTCTTCTACGCTATGATAGCGATGAACGTTTTCACGGGGACGATAAAGCTCGGTGATTATAACTACTACACGAATGCGATAGCCTCCATTGCGTCGGCGGTAACGAGCCTTATAAGCATTTCCGCCAATATATACGAGGGTACGCTGTTTATAGACAACCTGATCTCGTTTATGAAGGAGAAGCGGACGGTGAAGCCGCTTAACGAGAGCTCGCCCGCGCCCGTATCGCACGGTACCGCGCACACGGTGGAGTTCAAGCACGTCAGCTTCCGCTATCCGGGAACCGAAAGGTACGTGCTGAAGGATATCAACCTGACCTTCCGACCGGGCGAGACGGTCGTGCTCGTCGGACTCAACGGGGCGGGGAAGACCACTCTCATTAAGCTGCTGACAAGGCTCTACGACCCCACCGAGGGAGTGATTTTGCTCGACGGCAAGGATCTGCGGGAATACGACACCTCCGATCTGTATTCGATGTTCGGGATCATTTTTCAGGATTTCGGCAAGTACGCTTTCTCGGTCGCCGACAATATCCACTTCGGGGATATTCACCGCGAACCGGTACGGTCCGAGTTGGAGGACGCCGCAGTGCAGAGCAGTGCCGACGAATACATAAGAAAGCTCCCGCTCGGCTACGATACGCCGCTTATGCGGATATTTGAGCAGGAGGGCATTGAGCTCTCGGGTGGGCAATGGCAGAAGCTTGCGATCGCACGCGCCTTTTACAGCGAGTCGGATATACTCATATTGGATGAGCCGACTGCGGCGCTCGATCCGATGGCGGAGCAGGAGATCTTCAATCAATTCGATCGGCTGCGCGCCGATAAGACGACGATATTCGTCTCCCACCGACTTTCAAGCGCTACGGTAGCCTCGCTTATAGTCGTGCTTGAGTACGGCGAGATCGTGGAGAGCGGCGATCACCGCACTCTTATGGAAAAGCGCGGGAAGTACTACGAGCTCTTCTCCACGCAGGCAAAGCGTTATTGGGACGGCGTTGAAGCCGGCAGACAGAAGGACGGCGAGCCGCACGGGGAAAAGCCCGCGAGAAGGCGCAGACCCGAGCCCGCCGAATAAAAAAGTTTTCGCCCGCCTTTTTTAAAAGGCGGCACGGATCCAACGCCGTGGGGCGTTGGTCGCGCTCCGCAGAGCGCGAAATCTCCTTTCGGCGTTTCTTTTTGCGAACTTTTTCTTTGCGCCTGCGGTGTCAAAGAAAAAGTGGATAAGGAAATTACGCTGTTTAACGAACAGCCGATTTATCAATAAGGTTTGGCTGTGTTTTCCAAACGTTGCAAAGTTTTTGCCCGCCTTTTTTAAAAGGCGGCACGGATCCAACGCCGTGGGGCGTTGGTCGCGCTCCGCAGAGCGCGAAATCTCCTTTCGGCGTTTCTTTTTGCGAACTTTTTCTTTGCGCCTGCGGTGTCAAAGAAAAAGTGGATAAGGAAATTATGCTGTTTAACGAACAGTCGGTTTATCAATAAGGTTTGCCGGCGGCACGGGCGAGCGGAGCTCGCCCGTTTTGCACTTTTCGAAAAGTTTATTTTTGTGTGAATAATATCCTATTGTGATTGAAAAAGAGGTAAATGTGTGCTATAATAAATCTACATATGCCGATATCAATGAATAGTTATATATATGGAGGGAAACCTTGAGCACCTCAGTTAAAACAAGATCGGGAGCTTCGATCCCATGCGTGAGCAAAAGCGAAGCGGAGGCAAGGGGCTACATATCCCGCGCATTGTTGAACCAGCTTCATCTGTTGCCCGGCGGTGAGCCCGTAGCCTATACCTACGTTGACGATAATACCGTCATCTTTTACTTTGACCCCGAGCGGGTCGCCGAGGCACCGCCCGAGCTCTGGTACGGGGCGAAAAACGAGCAGATGACCCTTCCCGGCGGGAGCGTTATCGAACGAATGAGCGTCAAACGCGCCGCCGCCTACGGATATTTCACCCGTGAGCGCCTTACCGCGATGAATTGCAGTGTCATAGAGGAACCGGTGGCGTTCACCTACAAAGCCGATAAGACCCCGTTGTTCTTTTACGACAAGCGTACCGCATCGCGTCTGCCCCTGACCTGCGTCAAGTGCGGGAAGGGAATCAGATTCAAGAAAAAGCTTTGCCGCGAGTGCTACGAAGCGGATCTTGCGGTCCGCCGTGCCGAGGGCGATGCTTACCGTGCACAGCATTTCGGTATGGATCGCTCACGCGTGCTTTTCTTTGACCTTGAGCTTACCGGCTTTTACGATCGGGACGAGATAATCTCCATCAGCATCGTGGACGGCAACGACAAGCTCATAATGAACACCCTTGTCAAGCCCGACCACACGAAAAAGTGGAAGCGTACCGAGAAGATCCACGGAATCACGCCCGAGATGACCGAGAACTGCCCGACCCTGGCAGAGCTGACGCCGCAGATCAAGGAGATATTTGCCGGTGCCGATAACCTTATAGCCTACGGTGTCTCGACCGATTACAGTCACATCAAGTATATATACCCCGAGGAGGAGCGCGAGGCTCTTCACGGCAAGGTGCGTTGCTGTGCCAACGAATTCGTGCGTTACGCGCACGAGTGCCACCCCGAGATCGAGCACGCCTCGCTTATTGACGCGATGAGTCACTTCGGCATCGAATGGCGCGGCGTTCCGCACAGCTCGGTTGCCGATACCTTCGCTTGCCGCGACGTTTGGGAGCGGATATTCCCGCATTACTACGAGGATTGATAGGAGGAGACTATGTCACTTTTCGGAATAGGTGAATCGCATAAGCCGTCGGAGGATCTTGAGCTCCTCGTAACGGTCTACGACCTGCCGTCTCAGGCGATAGTCGAAAGCATACTCAACGACGCGGGTCTGCCCTTTATAGTAAACGGTCGGGGCGGATCGGTATCGGTCGTTACCGGTACCTCTATGGTCGGGACCGACTTCTTCGTGAAAAATACCGATCTTGAGCTTGCGACCAAGCTCCTTGACGGCCTTAACGAGGACGAGGAACCGACGGAGGTCGACGGCGACGCGACCGAGGTCGAGGAAGAGGACTGACCGTGAGAGAGATAATTCTTTGTAAGTACGGCGAGATAGTCCTCAAGGGGGCTAACCGCGCCAGCTTTGAGCAGCTCCTTGTGAAGGATCTGCGTTACCGTGCGGCGTATTGCGGCAAATTTGCCGTGAAACGCTCGCAGAGCATAATTTATATCGTGCCGGAGGACGATGATGCCGACATCGACGCTATGTTCGACGCCGCCTCCCATACCTTCGGTATCATCGCGCTGAGCCGTGCCGCGGTGTCCGAAAAATCAATCGAGGCGCTTTGCGCAACGGCAAAGAGCTACCTGCCGCGCTTTTTGTCGGGCGTTCGGACCTTTAAGGTCGAATCTAAGCGCGCCGACAAGACGTTTCCGCTGAAATCCCCGGAGATCTCGGCTGAGGTCGGCGGCGCGATACTGTCGGCTTGCCCGCACCTGCGCGTTGACGTTCACCATCCCGACGTGACGGTCATTGCCGAGGTCCGTGAGGACGGTGCCTATCTTCACGCGGGGCAGGTCAAGGGTGCCGGAGGCATTCCCGTGGGCTCAAGCGGCGGCGGGATGCTGTTGCTCTCGGGCGGGATAGATTCCCCCGTCGCGGGCTATATGATGGCAAAGCGCGGGGTCAGGCTTGACGCGCTCCACTTCGAATCCTTCCCATACACCGGGGAGCTCGCGAAGGAGAAGGTGTTTGAGCTTGCGCGGATCGTGGCTCGCCACGCGGGTACGATCAATCTTCACGTCGTCTCGCTGACGCATATTCAGGAGGAGATCAAGCGCTGCTGCGACGAGGATTACTTCACCCTGTTGCTCAGACGCTTTATGATGACGATAGCCGACAGGCTGGCGAAGGAATTTGATTGCCGTGCGCTCATTACGGGAGAGAGCCTCGGGCAGGTAGCCTCGCAGACTATGCAGGCGATCGGGGTAACCGACGCCGCCGCGAGCATTCCGGTCTTCCGCCCCTGTATCGGGCTCGATAAGGCGGAGATCATTGATATCGCGAGAAAGATCGGGACCTTCGATACCTCCATTTTGCCGTACGAGGACTGCTGCACCGTGTTTACCCCCCCGCACCCGCGGACCAAGCCCGAGCTTGCGAAGGTTATAGCCGAGGAGAGCAAGCTTGACTTCGACGCACTTGTGGAGGAGGCTCTGGCAACCGAAACACATACGAGGATCAAATGGAGCAACGGCGATTGATCCGTTGCCTTGAGTATAACGAAAAATATAAAGATTGGAGACGGGAAAATGAAATACTACGAGATGAATATTGCCGGATGCGAGCGCAAGCTCCCGCTCTGTCCGCTGACCCCGGAGCTTTACATAGGAGCGTTCGTGATCTTCGGCGATCCCGAGCTGACCGTGGCGTCGGCAAGGGAGCTTCTGAAGATAGCCCCCGAGTACGATTACCTTATCACCGCCGAGTCAAAGGGTATTCCGTTGGCGCACGAGATGGCGCGTCAGCACGGCGACAGCAAGTATTTCCTGGCGCGTAAGATGCCGAAGCTCTATATGACCGACGTGTTTGAGGTCACGGTGCATTCCATCACCACGGCTAAGGAGCAAAAGCTCTACCTTGACAAGATGGATGCCGATATGATGCGCGGTAAGCGTATACTTATCGTGGACGACGTTATCTCCACCGGCGAGTCGCTTCACGCGATGGAGACGCTTATAAACGAGGCGGGCGGCGTTATCTGCGGCAGAATGGCGATCCTTGCCGAGGGCGACGCGCGCGACCGCGACGATATAAAATATCTTGAAAAGCTCCCGCTCTTCGACAGGAACGGGAACCCGCGCGACTGATATAAGGAGAATTAACTGCTATGGCTGAATTTCTTGGTAACGAAGACAAAAGGAGCTATTACTGTGCCGAGGTGCCCGAGAGTGCCGTCGGACAGGAGGTCTGCGTTATGGGCTGGGTACAGCGCCAGCGCGACCTCGGTGCTCTGATATTTATCGACCTGCGCGACCGCACGGGCATCGTGCAGCTCGCATTTGACGACACGACCGATCGGGAGGTCTTTGATAAGGCGTTCTCCTGCCGTGCCGAGTACGTTCTCTGCGCACACGGTACGGTGAGATACCGCGGAGAGGGAGCGGTCAACGAAGCTTTGCCGACCGGCAAGATCGAAATATACGTCAAGAGTCTTAAGATCCTCTCGGCGGCACAGACTCCGCCCTTTGAGGTGAGTGATACGAAGAAGGTCAAGGACGAGACGGCACTGCGCTATCGCTACGTGGACCTTCGCCGTCCCGAGCTCCAGCGCAATATCCGTATGCGTCACGAGATCGCGCGGATCGCCCGTGAGTATTACTACGAGAACGGGTTTATGGAGATAGAGACTCCGATGATGATCAAGCCGACGCCCGAGGGGGCGCGCGACTACGTCGTTCCCTCGCGTATACATCACGGGTGTATGTACGCATTGCCGCAGTCCCCGCAGATATACAAGCAGCTCCTGATGGTCGCGGGATTTGACCGTTACGTTCAGCTTGCACGCTGTTTCCGTGACGAGGATCTTCGCGCCGACCGTCAGCCCGAGTTTACTCAGATAGACCTTGAGATGTCCTTCGCCACGCAGGAGGATATTATGGCGATGAACGAGGGCTTTATCAAGCGCGCCTTTGCGGAAATCCTCGGGGTCGAGGTGGAAACGCCGATGCGCCGTATGACCTATGCCGAGGCAATGGAGAAATACGGCTCGGATAAGCCCGATACCCGCTACGGTATGGAGATCGTCGACATCTCCGACGCCGTGCGCGGATCGTCCTTTGCGGTCTTTGCCTCCGCGCTTGAATCGGGCGGAAGCGTTCGCGCGATCGTGGCGAAGAACGCCGCCAACGTCCTGACCCGTAAGGAGATAGACAAGCTGACCGAGCACGCCAAGGGAATAGGAGCGAAGGGGCTCGCCTTCGTTCGCTGGGTGGAAGAGGAGCCCGCCTGCTCGTTTGCCAAGTTTATGAAGCCCGAGGAGCTCTCGGCGATCTATTCCGCCACCGAATTTGAGCGCGGTGACGTTATGCTCGTTTGCGCCGACCGCGATAAGGTCGTGCTCCCGACCCTCGGTGCGATCAGAACGATCGTTGCAAGAAAGCTCGATATCGTGCCGAAGGATAAATTCAACTTCCTTTGGATCACCGAATTCCCCTTCTTTGAGTGGAACGAGGAGACGGGACATTGGGATGCTATGCACCATCCCTTTACCATGCCGCTTGAGGAGTGCTTGCCTTACCTTGAATCCGACCCCGGAAAGGTACGCGCAAAGTGCTACGATATGGTCTTGAACGGCACCGAGCTGCTCTCGGGCTCGATCAGAATTACCGATTGGCAGCTCCAGGAGAAGATGTTCGCGGCACTCGGTCTTACCCCCGAGGAGATAGACGCGAAATTCGGCTTCCTCGTGGAGGCATACAAGTACGGTGCGCCGCCGCACGGCGGCTCGGGAATGGGGCTTGACCGCCTTGCTATGGTGATGTCGGGCGCCGACTCGCTCCGTGACGTTATCGCTTTCCCGAAGGTGCAGAACGCATCCGAGCTTATGTCGAAGTGCCCTGCGCCCGCCGATGAACAGACCCTTCGCGACCTCGGTATAGCCGTCGTCGATGAAGAGTGATATATTAAACCGGAAGGATATTTTTGAGATGAATAAGTTGAAGACTATCGACGTCGGAGCCGCGCTTCGGAAAAATCCGTTGCCCGGCTTCGGGGTCGTCACCGGACTCTCCAAGAACGGGAAGTACGCCGTCGTCGCCTGCTTTGTAACGGGAGCCGAGGCGGAGGATCGCAATTGGGTGTTCAATAACTTTGGGGATGAGATTATGCTGATGCCGCGTCTGGCGGGGCTTAAGCCCTCCGGCAAGCCGGTGATAAGCTCCCCGATAAAGAAGCAGGGCAATCATCTGATCGTCGGGGACGGCACGCTTACCGACGCGCTCTGCGGTGCGATCAATGCTGGAACGGGCTGTTATGAGGCGCTCTGCGGCGTGACAACGCTGCCGGATACCGCCGTTGGCGCGGTGTTGAATTTTGCGGGCGGATACCGCTACGGTATGTTCGCGGTCACCCCAAATGCGGAGGGCAAGAATGACGTTATGCTCTGCTCACCCGTGGCGGTTCCCGGGGTCGCTCATATGTATACGACCCTCGGCAAGGGGGGCAAGCCCGTATCGGGCGAGCCGATCCGCGTGTCGGCGCTGAACGGGATAGACGCGTTTACGAATAAGATCTGGGAAGCACTCGGAACCGACGTGCGCGCGGCACTCGCCGTGAGATATATCTCGCTTGCCTCGGGCAGGGTGAACACTCGAACGAAGGATCTTTACTGATCCGACGGGGAGGACGAAGGCGTGATCAGACATATCTGTATGTTTGAATTTCTTGACGAAGCGGGCGGGCGCACTCGCCGTGAGAACGTCGAGATAACGAAGAATATGTTGGAGGCTCTGCCCTCCAAGATAGATTGGATCAGAAGCTCGGAGGTAAGGGTAAACTGCAACGCCAACGGCGTGAACTGGGACCTTGTGCTGATATCGGATTTCGACTCGCTTGAGGATCTTGAGCGATATCG
Organism: uncultured Lachnospiraceae bacterium; assembly: GCA_964461635.1. Taxonomy (GTDB): domain Bacteria; phylum Bacillota; class Clostridia; order Oscillospirales; family CAG-272; genus RGIG3994. Next base: position 2,021 of record CAYWVC010000030.1, on the reverse strand, counting down.
CGTGCATCCCGATCACGTTGCGGTCGGTGAGTTTATGAAGCCGGTACGGAGCGCACGCTCCTGTGTGGACTACGAGCTCTGATCAAGGGACCTCGGTCAGAAATATTTTTTGATTTTAAGGAGATAAAATGAACGCAGAACTGAAAAAGGAACTCACGCGTGCGGCGACCGAGATAAGGCTCGGCGCACTGGAGGGGATCCACGCGGCAAAGTCGGGTCACCCGGGCGGTTCGCTGTCGGTTGCCGACGTGCTTGCCTACCTGTATTTTTACAAAATGAGAGTGGATCCGAAGAATCCCGAATGGGAGGACAGGGACCGTTTCGTCCTTTCGAAGGGTCATACGGCTCCCGCGCTTTACTCTGCGCTGGCGCTCAAGGGCTTCTTCTCCCGTGAGGAGCTTGCCGGCTTGAGAAAGGTTGACAGCTTCCTTCAGGGTCACCCCGATATGAAGCACACACCGGGCATTGATATGACGACCGGATCGCTCGGTCTCGGGATCTCCGCGGCTTGCGGAATGGCGCTTGCCGGTAAGATAGCGGGGAAGGACTACCGCGTCTACACCGTTATCGGCGACGGCGAGAGCGAGGAGGGACAGGTCTGGGAGGCTTGTATGTTTGCCGCACATTATTCGCTTGATAATCTTTGCCTTATCGTCGATTGGAACGGACTTCAGATCGACGGCAGAGTGACCGAGGTTATGAATCCCACTCCTTACCGTGAGAAGCTTGAGGCATTCGGCTTTAACGTCGTGTGCGTGAACGGACACGATTTTGACGAGCTTGACAGCGCGTTTGCCGCCGCCGAGGCTTGTAAGGGCAAGCCCACTGCGATCGTTGCGAAAACGGTCAAGGGCAAGGGCGTTTCGTATATGGAAGATCAGGTAGGCTGGCACGGCGCGGCTCCGAATGACGAGCAGTATGCGCAGGCGGTCGCCGAGCTTAAGGCTGCGGAGGTGAACTGAAATGGCAGAGAAGATAGCAACGAGAGAGGCTTACGGCAACGCATTGGCGGAGCTCGGCGAAAAATACGATTTCGTCGTGCTGGATGCCGACCTTGCCGCCGCGACCAAGACCGGAACCTTTAAGAAGAAGTATCCCGAGCGGTTCTTTGATTGCGGAATTGCGGAGGGCAATATGATGACCGTTGCCGCGGGTATCGCGACGACGGGTAAGGTGGTCTTTGCCTCCACCTTCGCGATGTTCGCCGCGGGGCGTGCATTCGAGCAGATCAGAAACAGCATAGGTTACCCTCATCTGAACGTAAAGATCGGTGCGACGCACGCGGGCATTACGGTCGGCGAGGACGGTGCCACGCACCAGTGCTTGGAGGATCTTGCACTTATGCGCACGATCCCGGGCATGACTGTTATAAACCCCGCCGACGCGACCGAGGCGAGAGCCGCCGTCGAATGGGCGATCAACTATAAGGGTCCCGTGTATTTCCGCTTCGGCAGATACGCGGTTCCGGTGCTGTTTGACAAGGAGAACTACGTTTTCGAGCCCGGTAAGGCGATCACCCTTGCCGAGGGTACCGACGTTACAATCTTCGCGACCGGAATTACCGTCGATATGGCGCTGAAGGCGCGTGAGCTGCTTGCCGCCGACGGCATCAGTGCCGCTGTCGTTAACGTCCACACGATCAAGCCGATCGACCGTGAGGCGGTCGTGAATGCCGCCGAAAAAACGGGCGCGATCGTTACCGCCGAGGAACATAATATTATCGGCGGACTCGGTTCCGCGATTGCGGAGGTCGTCGGAGAGACGCACCCCGTTCCCGTGCTCAGAGTAGGCGTGGAGGATAGCTTCGGGCGCTCGGGTACCGTTCCCGCATTGCTTGAGCTCTACGGTCTAACTCCCGAAAATATAGCAGCCAAAGCTAAGGCTGCCGTTGCACTTAAATAAGAATTATGCCCCACGGCACTTCCGGCGGTTTACGCCGGTCACCGTGGGGCATTTCGCCCGACTTTTGCGGTGTGCAATACTATGGTGACTCCTCATCCACCGCTGACGCGGTCCCCCTT
>CAYWVC010000029.1:6885-16860 GCA_964461635.1 uncultured Lachnospiraceae bacterium | reverse complement strand
GAAGCTTTTTTAATATTTCGGACGTATTTTTTGTTTACTTTTCACAAACTTTTGAGCGCTCAAAACAGAACGTATAATTATGCAAACAGGGCGTAAATTTTGCATAATTATACGTTCGTGTCATTTTTTCGTTGAAAATTCATACACCGTACGGTGCAGATAGACCTCCCCGGGGGAGAGGCTGATATCGGTAAAGCCGCGGTGATTCACGCTGTCGGGCATTTTCTGCGTCTCCAAGCAGAGCGCGCTCTGCTTACGTTGCGGCAATCCGCCCTTGAAGGGATACGCCGCATTCGTCAGGAAATTCCCGCTGTAAAGCTGCACACAGGGTTGATCGGTATAGAGCCGCATAACGCGCCCCGTTGCCTCATCACTCAAGACTCCGCGCAGAACGCAGTCTCCCTCGCCCCTGTCGGTAAAAACGAGGCAATGGTCGTACCCGCCCGCATTCCTGAGCTCCGGTCTTTCAAGGTCGAAATCGCGTCCGACCGTTTTCTCACGCCGGAAATCAAGCGCGGTGCCCTCGACCGACCGTATCTCACCCGTCGGGATAAGCTCGGCATCTGTCGGCAGGTAGGCATCGGCATCCAAAAAGAGCGTATGCCCGAGGATGCTCCCCGACGCATAGCCGCCGAGGTTGAAGTAGCTATGATTCGTAAGGCTTACGACAGTCCTGCGATCGGCGGTCGCGCGATATTCTATCGCCAATCCGTTTTGCGCGGTCAGAGTATACCTTACGGTCAGCGACAGCTCGCCCGGAAATCCCTCGTCCCCGTCGGACGAGGTATGGCGAAGAATCAGCGACGGCTCGTCGCCGTCCTCTGTCTCCGCCGAGAAGACCGCCGCGTTAAAGCCGAGCCCGCCGCCGTGCAAGGTATTGTTGCCGTCGTTGCGGGTCAGCTCGCATTCCCTGCCGTCAAGCGTAAATCTTCCGCCCGATATACGGTTACATACCCGACCGATCACGGCGCCCTGATATCCGTCACCGCCGACGTAACCGTCAAGCGAGGAATACCCGCACACCACGTCGTCAACTCTGCCGTTGCGGTCGGGAACAAGGAGCCTCATCAACGCCCCGCCGTAGGTGCATATCTCGGCGGTCAAGCCCCTGCCGTTATCAAGTGTAAATGCGTGGACCTCCCGCCCGTCGGACAGGACTCCAAAGCTTCGTTTCGTTATACTCACGGTGTCAATCGGGATATCCGTCGGGATTCATCGTCTGCCAACGATCCCCGTCGCGGCACATATCCTCGATGCCCAGCTTCGCCGTCCATCCGAGGATCTCACGCGCCTTCGTCGGATCGGCGTAGCAGATAGCCACGTCTCCCGGACGGCGCTCGGTGACCTTATACGGCACCTTCTTACCCGTTGAGTTCTCGTATGCGTGCACGAGGTCGAACACCGAGTATCCCTTGCCCGTGCCGATATTGAAGTACTCCACACCCGTATTCAGCCGTGCATAATCAAGCGCAGAAAGGTGTGCGCGCGCCAAATCGACGACGTGTATGTAGTCCCTGATGCCCGTTCCGTCCGAAGTAGGATAATCGTCACCGTAGACCTTCAGCATCGGAAGCTTACCGTGCGCGACCTTCGTAATATACGGGAAGAGATTATTCGGGATTCCCTGCGGATCCTCGCCGATCAGACCGCTCGGATGAGCTCCGACCGGATTGAAATAGCGCAGGATCGCAACGCTGAAATCCTTATCCGCCGCGGCTATATCGGCAAGCATCTTCTCTATGATGAGCTTAGTCTCGCCGTACGGACAGGCCGTTCCGAGCTCGGCGTCCTCCTTTATCGGCATAACGGCGGGCTGGCGGTAGACCGTAGCCGACGAGCTGAACACTATGCGCTTTACCCCGTGCTTTTGCATCGCGCGGCAAAGGTTCAGCGTGCCCGTTATATTATTGTAGTAATATCTCAGCGGCTGACTGACCGATTCGCCCACAGCCTTAAGCCCCGCAAAGTGGATGACCGACTCTATCTCATTCTCCGAGAAGATACGGTCAAGTGCCGCCGTGTCCAGCATATCGGCGGTATAGGAAACGAAATCCCTGCCCGTGATACGTTTTACCCGCTCAAGTGCCTCGGGCTTGCTGTTGGAGTAATTGTCAAATACCACGGCGTCGTTTCCCGCTTCAAGCAATTCCACCAAGGTGTGCGTGCCGATATATCCGGCACCGCCGGTCAAGAGAACTGACATTACTGAAATCTCCTTTTACGTAGATCTTTTATTATTTATTCTTCGTGCCTGCGAGCACAGAGTCGGTAAACTATGTCAAGCAGATCCGATTCCTCGATGCTCTGAACGAGGCGGAATTGATTTCTCGCGCGGTCAAGATTGTGCTCCGGATAATCGACGCGAAAATAGGTATCACCCGACAGATAGTCGGTAAGAAAGCGCATCCCCGTCTCAAGCGTTATCAGCCTTGCCGCCGTCGGGAAGGCAAGTATCTCACTCTCAGTAATGCTGTCGCCGAGCACCGAGATAAATCCCTCGGCAAATGCCGCGAACATCTCGGGCACTATGAACACCTTATTGAGATCGCGCTCGTCCTCGGTCGCCGAGGACGCCCCGTAGCGCACCGCATCGCCGAAATCGTACAGCAACGAGCCGGGCATCACCGTATCAAGGTCAATCACACATCTTCCCTCCCCCGTCACGGGATCAAGGATGATATTATTAAGCTTCGTGTCGTTGTGCGTGACCCTCAGCGGGAACACCCCCTCGGCGATTCCCACGGCAATATCCGCGCAACCGTCCGACCTCACACGGGCAAACAGAAGCTCGCGCTCGACCGATGCGGCACGCCCCACCGCGTCGGCTTTCGCCGCCGCCTCAAGGTCAAGATACCGCTTTTCCGTATTATGAAAATCTTTTATAGTCTCATAAAGGCTTGACGCATCAAAATCGGCAAGCTGAGCCTGAAAGCGCCCGAAGGCTCTGCCAACCTTCGTAAAGGTCCCGACAGAATCGCAGGAATCGCGGCAATCGCCCTCAACGAAGCGATACGCCCGCCAATACTCGCCGTCACCGTCGATGAAGAATTTTTTTCCGGTATCAGAGTCAAGGAAGTGCAATACTCCGTTTTCCTCGTCTCCGCCCTCAGCTAACAGCTTGCGGGATATGTGCGAGGTCACGGCGGCGATGTTTGCCATAACCTCCTCGGGGTGCTTGAAGACTCCCCGATTGATCCTTTGCAGGACGAACCGCTCACCGTCGCACTCGACAACGTAGGTCCCGTTGATATGTCCGCGTCGGTTCTCACGCAAGGTCAGATTCCGATCGCCGAAGAAATGACGGGCTACCTCATACGGCAACGCGATCTCAAAACCGTTCGCGGTCATTGCCACAACCTTTCCGGGTATTCACCGGAGGCAATGAGCTCTCTCACCGCCGCCGTCACCCTTGCTTTATCCTCGTGATAGGTCACCCCAAGCCATTTGGCATCGGTGCGGTAGACCCTTACCCTTGCCGATCCGTCGCGGATCATTCCGAACACCGCCGAGGGGTAGTAGAACTCGGCGCGCAGATCGTCGCCGTTCCGATCAAGGAAGGTGCGAAAATCCCGCTCGATATGATCAAACACCCCCGCGGTAAACCCGAAGCAGTTCATAGACACCGTCGTATCGAGGCTGATCGGATATCTGACCCCGTCCTCCTCGTACTCGGCTCCGCCGGGAACCGAGAAGATCTTCGTGCGCTCCGTGATCGCGACCAGCTCACCGTCACCGTTCACGCTGCACTGTCCGCGCGAAACGCTGCCGTTCTCGGTAAGCGTTTCGGCGAGGCGATAGCCCACCATACAGCAATCGGCAACACCGTTATCGGCGTTAGCGTGTGAAAGGTGATCGGCAAGGCGGGCAAAGGCATCCCTACCGTAAAAATCGTCGGCATTGATCGCCGCAAAATTGTCCTTCACCGCGTCACGCGCGGCAAGCAACGCGTGCCCCGTGCCCCACGGCTTCACCCTTCCCGCCGGGAAGCGGTATCCCGTCGGAAGATCGTCGGGACGCTGAAAAGCGTACTCAACGTTTACGAACGGGGATATGCGCTTGCCGACGGTATTTTTGAAGTCCTCGTAGTTCTCCTGCTTGACAACGATCACAACCTTGTCAAAGCCGGAGCGAACGGCGTCGTAAACAGAGAAGTCGATTATAAATTCGCCGCCATCCGTAATGGGATCAATCTGCTTCATTCCGCCGTAGCGCGACCCCATTCCGGCGGCAAGTATAACGAGCGTCATACCTGCACGTCCGTGTCCTTGCCCGCAACGCTCATTCCGCGCAGCAATACGGCGGGAGCACCGAACACGGTAAGTCCGCCCGGAATGCCGTGCTCGGTCTTATTACCGACTGCGGCTATATTCTTCAGCAGCTCGTAGAAGTTACCCGCAAGGGTAAACGTTTTCACCGCGCGGCTCTTCTTGCCGTTTTCAAGGACAAAGCCCTCGCTCTGAAGCGAGAAATCACCCGTCACAGCGTCGGCTCCCGCGTGCAAGCCGCTGAAGCCCTTTATAAGGATTCCGTTACCGGCAAGCGCGAGGAGCTCATCCTCGGTCTTATCCCCCGGCTCAAGGAAGAAAGCATACGGGCTTATAGCCACGGGGGAGGAATAACCTCCCTTGCTGGCGTTTCCGGTGCTCTCGACCTTAGCCTTCGCCGCCGTCTCGCGGTTATGGAGCAGGGTACGGAGCACGCCGTTCTCCACGACCGCCTTTCTGTGCGCCGCGACACCCTCGGCATCGAAGAAGGTCTGCGCGGGGATGCCGACGCGCATAGGATCGTCGGTGATCGTTACAAGCTCGGAGGCGATCGTCTCGCCCTCCTTCCCCGCAAGCATAGAGAGCCCGAGCTGGGCATTCTTCGCAGAGAAGATCGAGCTGAAGGCGGAAAGCAACGAGGCCATAGCGTTCGCCGAAACGACCACGTCGTACTTGCCCGAGGGCACAGTTCCGGCACCGAGCATCTCCTCCGCGCCGCGGACCGCCTTCTCTGCCAGCTTGCCCGGGTTAAAGCCGTCTTTAATTTCCTCAAACTCAAAATTATTTTCACTGTTGTCGCCGTCGCGCACGACCGCCTCGGAATATGCAACGTTTATACCGTAAGCGTTGGAGAGATCCAAGCCGTGCGAATTGCAAAGGTGCACCGACACTCCGGAGGAAACGGCATAGCTCTGCGTTCCGTCAGCCACGCGGTCGCTGACCGCGTAATTCTCGCGCTGGAGCTTCAGCGCAAGTGCCTTAAGCTCGGATGCATCCATCGGACGGTACTCGGGCGCATTGGGCTTGCCGTATTCGGGCGAGCCCGCGAAGATACCCACGGTATCCTCCTTCTCGGTCGCATCGGCATTAGCCAGCGCACGGTCTACCAACGCCTCCATCTCCGCGGGATCAAGCAACTCGCTTGAGGCATAGCCCATCTTGCCGCGGTAGAGGCAACGGAAGCAGATCCCGCCCGAAACGCCCGACGAAAAGCTGCTTATCTCGCTTTTGAGCGTCTCCACGGAGGTGCCGGCATCCGACATATAGTAAAGCTCGTATTCGGTGATCCCGCGCGACTGAGCCGCCGCATCGACCGCCGATCTAAGTTCATCAAACATCATATCGCTCTATCCTCTCTTTCATCTCGGGATATCTTATCTGCCGCCGACGGTGATCTTCGAAACGCGGATAAGCGGCTGTCCGACGTCTGTCGGCACACTGCCGCTTGCGCTTCCGCACATTCCCTGACCCGTCTCGCAATTCTGACCGACCATATCTATATCCTGAAGGATCTGTGTCCCCGTTCCGATCAGCGTTGCGCCGCGCACGGGCTCGCAGATCTTACCGTTGCGGACGATATAGCCCTCACTGACCGAGAAATTGAAGGCTCCCGTAAGCGGATTGACCGATCCGCCGCCCATCGACCGCGCGTAAAGTCCGTATTCGATGGAGGCGATGATATCCTCGTTTTTATCGGGACCGTTCTCGATAAAGGTGTTGGTCATTCTCGACGTGGGCTCGTAGCCGTAATCCTGACGGCGGCTGTTGCCCGTCATCGGCATACCCATTCTGCGCGAGCCGAGACGGTCGATCATATAATTTTTCAGCACGCCGTTCTCGATGAGAACGTTGCGCTGGGTCGGGTGACCCTCGTCGTCTATATTGACTGAGCCCCAGGCTCCCGGAATCGTCCCGTCATCGACCGCGGTGACCTTCTCATTTGCGATCTTCTGTCCGAGCTTGCCGCACATCTGCGAGGTGCCTACGCCGACCGAGGTTGCCTCCAGCGAATGTCCGCACGCCTCGTGGAATATAACTCCTCCAAAGCCGTTCTCGATGGCAACGGTCATCTCACCCGCCGGGCAGTATCCCGCGCTGAGGTTTACCATAGCGCTTCTCGCCGCCTCCCTGCCTATATCACGCGGCGGGAAGAGATCGAACACCTCAAGTCCCATTCCGCGGCCGGGGCCGTAGAAGCCGGTCTGATTTTCGTGCCCGTCGCTTGCCGTCGCCGATATTGCCATACGTGTACGTATATGGCGGTCGGAGGTGAAGAGCCCGTCCGAATTCGCGATCTGTATCGTGTGATCGACCGTGATAAGGTTTCCGATGACCTGCACGATCTTCTCATCGTACTCCTTGGCGGCACTGCATCCGTCGCGAAGCAGGTCGGTCTTGAACCTCATATCGGCGTTTGACGGCACGATCGCCACCGGATGGATATTCGGGAAGATTCTCTCGGTCAGTCTGATCGACCTCTCCTCCTTGCCGTCGCCCATAGCCGCCGCGACCGAAGCCGCACAGCGAAGCAGACCCTCGCGGCTGATATCGGAAGTTGAACCGTAGACCGTACGTGTGCCTATGAATGCGCGTATACCGACTCCCGAAACGGTATTGTCGGAGACCGAGTCGATCTTACCGTCCAGCAGACGTATGCCGCCGTTGCGGGTAAGCTCGCAGTATACCTCGGCAAAGTCTGCGCCGGTTGACATAGCAACGCCGAGTATCTCCTCCGTCAGTTTCTTCTCAAGCATTATTTACCTCCAGATATATGATTTTCATTGTTTTTCGTTATCTGAGCTCATATCGGTTGCCAAGGCTGAGCAGCCTCCACGCTCCGTCGTTATAATCTATGACGGTAACGGTGCAGTTGCCCACGTAGATCGCCCTCGTGTCGGTGTAACGGTAGCCGAGGACGTTGGCGATGAACGCCTGTATAACTCCGCCGTGCGTCAGAACCGCGACCTTGTCGGATTCCGTATCACTCTCAAGATCGTGCATAAAATCCCTCACCCGATCGATCACGTCGGCGTATGCCTCGCCGCCGAAATCGCCGAAATCAAGGTGCCGAAACGCTTCCACGCAGGCGGGTCCGAGATCTTCCTTGAGCTTTGGAACGCTCAGCCCGGACCACATAGTGTTGTTCACCTCGCGCAGGCGCTCGTCATACTCAAACGGCACGTATCTGTCGGGGAAAACTATCTCGCCGGTCTGCCGCACACGGTAAACGTCGCTCGAAAATATCCGGTCAAAGCGAACGTCCGCCAAAGTATTGTGAAGGCGCTCCGCCTGCCGCTTTCCCTTTGCGCTCAGCGGTACGTCGACCCAGCCCTGCACGTTCTTGCTTGCATTGTACACGGTCTCGCCGTGCCTTAAAAGATAAAGTCTCATTTTTCAGTTTTCCGCCCTTTCGCCGAGAATATTGCGGTATTTTTGATAAAAGCTCTCAAAATACCCGCCGTCAAGCGCCTCGCGGATCTTTGCCATAAGCTCGTTGTAGAAATACAGGTTATGCGTAACGGCAAGGTGCATACCGACAGCCTCCTTCGCCTTGATCAGATGGCGGATATAGGCTCTGCTGTAATGGCGGCAGGCGGGGCACTGACAGCTCGGGCTGATCGGCTTCCCGTCAAGCGCGTATCGCTCGTTTTGAATATTGATCTTTCCCTCCCACGTGAAGAGGTTTCCGTGCCTCGCGTTGCGTGAGGGCATAACGCAGTCGAAGAAGTCCACGCCGAGGTGAACCGCCTCAAGAATATTTACGGGAGTTCCGACCCCCATAAGGTATCTCGGCTTATCCTTCGGCATATGGGGCTCGACCGCGTCGATGATGCGGTACATCTCCTCCGCCTCCTCGCCCACGGCAAGACCGCCTATGGCGTAGCCGTCAAGGTCGTAGTCGGCGATCGTCTGCATATTCGCGATACGCAGATCCTCGTAGGTTCCGCCCTGATTTATACCGAAGAGCAGCTGATGCTTGTTTATCGTATCGTCAAGCGAATTGAGCCGTGCCATCTCCGCCTTACAACGAAGCAACCAACGCGCCGTGCGTTCGCTCGATTTCTTAACGTAGTCGTAGGGCGACGGATTGGCGATACACTCGTCAAAAGCCATTGCGATAGTAGATGCAAGGTTCGACTGTATCCTCATACTGTCCTCGGGGCTCATAAAAATGCGCTTGCCGTCTATGTGGGAGGCGAACTTCACCCCCTCCTCGGTTATCTTGCGAAGCTGGGACAGGGAAAACACCTGAAACCCGCCGCTGTCGGTCAGCACCGGTCCGTCCCAATTCATAAACTTTCTGATACCGCCCATATCGTGTATGAGTCGATCGCCGGGGCGAAGATGCAGGTGATAGGTGTTGGACAGCTCGACCTGACAGCCTATCTGCCGCAGCTCCTGCGTGTTGACCCCGCCCTTGATGGCGGCGCAGGTGCCGACGTTCATAAAGACCGGTGTCTGTATGTCACCGTCCACGGTATGAAGAATGCCGCGGCGCGCACGCCCCTCTGTCAATAATAACTCAAACATTTCACTTTTCCATTTCTATTCTATACTTTATCCTTTTTGAAATTTAATTATATCACATTGTTCGCGTTTTTGCAAGTCCCGCCCCGTTCAAAAAGCCCGCGCCCGGCAAGTTTTTAAATAACTTTTCGGGTGTCACGGATTTTTTGCAATTACCTATTGACACGGTAGGTAATACGTGGTATAATCCTACCGAAAAGGTAGGTAATGAATATGACAAGCAAAAAAACAATATATGCCGACAACGCCGCAACGACACGTATGAGCCGAAAAGCCATCGAAGCTATGCTCCCGTTTATGGACGGGATCTTCGCAAATCCTTCAAGCCTCCATTCGGAGGGACAGCGGGCGAAGGAAGCTTTAGAGGAAGCACGTGCACGGATCGCGGAATGCATCGGAGCCGCGGCTCGTGAGATCGTGTTTACCTCCGGCGGAAGCGAATCGGACAATCAGGCGATACTCTCCGCCGCCGCGATCGGTGCCAAAAAGGGCAAGCGGCACGTAATCTCCACCGCCTTTGAGCATCACGCCGTTCTGCACACGCTGGACAGGCTCAAGACGCAAGGATTTGAGATTGAACTGCTCCCCGTAGACGAAAACGGGAATATTCGTGCGGAGCAGATAGCCGACGCGATACGAAACGACACCTGCCTCGTCACCGCGATGTACGCAAACAACGAGATAGGTTCGATCCTCCCGATCCCCGAGATCGGAAGGATATGCCGTGAGCGCGGCGTGATATTTCACACCGACGCGGTACAGGCGGTCGGACATATACCGATCGCCGTATCGCGCGATCGGATAGATATGCTGTCACTGTCGGCACACAAGTTCCACGGTCCCAAGGGCATCGGAGCGCTCTACGTCCGCGGCGGCATACCGATAACCCCGCTCATCGTCGGCGGTGCGCAGGAACGCGGAAAACGCGCGGGGACCGAGGCACTCCCCCTGACCGTCGGAATGGCAGCCGCACTTACCGATGCCTGCGCGAATATGGAAGGGAACGCCAAGCGGCTCTCTTCCCTGCGCGAACGACTCATCGACGGTCTTTCGGCAATTCCGCACTCGGTGCTCAACGGCGATAAGTCGCACCGTCTCCCCGGGAACGTGAGCTTCTGCTTCGAGGGAATCGAGGGCGAAAGCCTGCTCCTCCTGCTTGACGATGCGGGGATCGCGGCGTCCT
>CAYWVC010000029.1:0-6785 GCA_964461635.1 uncultured Lachnospiraceae bacterium | reverse complement strand
ATCGAGGGCGAAAGCCTGCTCCTCCTGCTTGACGATGCGGGGATCGCGGCGTCCTCCGGCTCGGCGTGTACCTCGGGCTCACTTGATCCGAGCCACGTGCTCCTTGCCATCGGCAGACCGCACGAGATCGCCCACGGGTCGCTGAGGCTGTCGCTCGGTGAGGAAAACACCGACGCCGACGTTGACGCAATGCTTACCGAGATACCGCGTATAGTGGAACGTCTGCGCGAAATGTCCCCGCTTTGGCGGGACAAGATATGCGGCAAAAGAGAATTTATATTAAGCTGACAAAGGAGAAAATCTATGGCACTGTACAGTGAAAAGGTAATGGACCACTTCAGAAACCCGAGAAATCTCGGTGTAATAGAAAACGCCGACGGGATCGGCGAGGTCGGGAACGCCAAATGCGGCGATATTATGCGAATATACCTCAAGATCGACGGGGACGTTATCTCCGACGTGAAATTTGAGACCTTCGGTTGCGGCTCCGCGATCGCCTCCAGCTCTATGGCGACCGAAATGATCAAGGGCAAACCGATATCGGAAGCCCTCTCGCTTACGAACAAAGCCGTCACCGAGGCGCTTGACGGACTCCCCGCACACAAGCTCCATTGCTCCGTGCTGGCGGAGGAGGCGATCAGGGCGGCAATCAAGGACTACTACGACCGCAACGGGATCGCATACGAGCCCGAATGTCTCGCATCGGGCGGCAACTGCTGTCACGGCTGTCACTGACGGGAGGCAAAAATATGATAGTATCAACTCGCGGGCGCTACGCCATTCGCCTCCTTCTCGACCTTGCCGAGCGGGGGAAAGACAGCGGATTCGTGCCTATGAAGGAGATCGCCGAGCGCGAGGGCATCTCGGTAAAATATATGGAGCAAATAATGCCGTTGCTCGTCAAGGGCGGCTTCGTTGAGGGGGCGCACGGCAAGGGCGGGGGCTACCGTCTTGCCGTCGATCCGACAAGCTGTCGCGTCGGCGACGTGCTGCGGGTAACCGAGGGTGACCTTGCCCCGGTCGCTTGCCTATCCTGCAATGCCGAACCGTGTCAACGCGCCGCTTCCTGCCGCACGGTCGGGATGTGGGCAGAATTCAACCGCATAACGAACGAATATTTCGACGCGATCACGATTGCCGACCTTCTCAACAGCTGATAAGCGCAAAAAAGTTCTCCGCACGCCCGATCAAAGGGTACGCGGAGAACCTTTTATTTTATTATGCGCGGTCGTACATACCTATCAGATAGTTTCCGACCTTGTAGCAGAACTTGCCGAGCTCTATTCTCAGCTCGTCGGGCACCTTGCCCATAATACCGTGGATCTCGTAGGTGAAGTCCCCGCCGTACCCGATCTCCTTGAGCAGGGGCATAAGCTCCTCCCACGGGGTCTCGCCGCGCACGAAGGGCACGTAGTGATCGTCATCGGTGCCGTAATTCTCCTGCACGTGCGTTGCACGGAGTCGGTGTCCCAGCTTGCGGAGCGCGGGCACCTGATCGCGGTAAACGAGCTCAGCGTGACCGAAGTCCCACGTTGCCCCAACGGCGGGATCGTTAAGATCGTCGATGATCGCGATCTGCTCCTCCACCGTCGCGGTGAAGCGATGCTTGGTCTTTGCGGGGTGGAATTCCGCCATATTCTCTATCGCGATACCCGTTCCGACCTGCTTGGCAAGCTCCACGTACGGGGTATAGAACTCGCGGTTTATACGCACGTTATAATCGAACGACATCTCGGACTCTATCGTCGCCGTCTGCGCGTGTATCGTCACCCACTTTACCCCGAGGCGGCCGCTCGCGATGATCGAGCGCTTGACCGACTCATCGTACCAACGGCGGTATTCGTCGGTAAAGGGCGGGATATCGGTTCTGTAAAGATTCGAATCGAACGGCGCGTGCGATTGAGTATATACTATACCGAGCTTGGCGGCGAGCTCGCCGAGCTCGTCTACGCGAGCCTCCCAATCGTCGCCGAGCAGTTCGCTGCCCGACTTAGGATTTGAGGCAGAGCAAAAATTAAGATCCACGTGGCGGAATCCGCATTCGTAACACATCCGCACCGATTCGGCAAGCGGCGTACGGCCGCCCTGACGGTGCGCCGGGAATAAGCAAGTAGAGGTTGAAAGTTCCATATTTTTACGGCTTTTTGAAAAAGCTTCCTTTCGTATAAGATCGCAACAGGATCCGAAACTTTTGACCTTTTATGAAAATTTGGTATTGACAAACGTTCCGGAATAATATATAATAAATATGTTGCGCGGGTATAGTCTAATGGTAAAACTCCAGCTTCCCAAGCTGGCTACGCGGGTTCGATTCCCGTTACCCGCTCCAAACCCAAGCGCCGCACCTTGTGCGGTGCTTTTTGTTTTATAATTTCTTTGCCGAGCGGGACGGGGAGTGTGACTCCCCGTCCCACTTCGCTTTTATCTCAGATAGGTCCTGCCGCACGACCGTCTGAGCGCCTTCATAAACCTTTCATCGGCATTGAAGTACAGCACGCATTTGTCGTCCGCGTCATCCTTGAAGAGAAGAAAGTAGGTTCCCTCCCGATCGGGATAAAAGCTCCCGACGTATTCGGTGCTCGGAGCCTCGTCCTTGAGCCGATCGCGCCAAACGTCGTTCATCGGCGCGATAAGCAACGCATCGGCAAGATAGGTTGAGAACACCTCCCGCCGCGACCTTCCGTGCCATACCACAGAGAAGGTGAAGTAGCCCCCGCCTATCTCGTATTCGTATTCGGGGAAGCAGCGTCTCCATGTAAAGAACACGAGCGCAAAGACCGCCAACGCCGCAACCGCGGTGATCTGCACGACGTACGGCAAAAACACCGGAATAAAAAGCGCACAGAGCACGGGCACGGCAAACATAGCGGTATACAGAGCGATAAACCGTACCTTCTTTCTCCTGTACCGCGGATCCTTAGCCTCCGGCTTGACCGAATATTCGCAGAACAGCGAATCGTCCATCAGTGGGGTCAGCAGTAACCGAGAGTGCGACGAGCAACGTCGGGCACGTTCGTGATCACGGCATCACAGCCCGCCTCGGAGAGAGCGCGGATCACCTCGGGATCGTCGCAGGTCCAGGGATGAACCCTTATGCCGCGCTTATGACATTCGTCAACGTACTCGGGGAAGAGCGAGATCTGATCGTATCTCGGGTGCGATGCCTTGGCGGGGATGTTGGCACAGTAATCCCACGGCTTGATCATATTGAAGCCGTAGAGAGGCGCGACGAAGGCATCGGGATCGACCTCAAGCATTCTAACGAGCTGCATATGGTTAAAGGAGGAGAAGATCAGCCTGTCCTGAAGCCCGAAGCGCTTCGTTGCCTCCGCAAGCGCGGCGGGCATACGGGGATCGGCAGACTTGATCTCAACGTTAACTATCATATTCGTGGGCTTTACGAGCTCAAAGAGATCCTCGACCGTGGGGATCCTAACGCCCGTAAGTGCTTTCTTGTACTTATAGCCGAGGTCGAAGTGCTTCAGCTCCTCAAGAGTATATTCGGTAACGGGTCCCTGAGCGTTTGACGTGCGGTCAAGCTTCTCGTCGTGGATGATCATAATATGACCGTCCTTTGAAAAATGCACGTCTGTCTCGATGCCGTCGGCATTCATATTAACGGCGAGCTCAAAAGCCTCCATCGTGTTTTCGGGGGCGTAAGCACACGCTCCGCGGTGCGCGATAACGAGGGTTCTTTCGGTAAGTGTCTTTCCCATATCAAAAATCTCCTTTTTTTGTCGGGCTCAATAGGTCGGTGCTTCAAGCCGCCACTGACCCGCAGAATAAGTGAAGTAAAGCTTCACGGTGTGCCAGCTGTATCCCGACGGTACGGTATTCCAATCCGCCGCGTCCGGTGACGAGCTGTCCAACGTATAATCCTGATAATACCCCTGTATCTCAACGATCAGGGAGGTCGCGGTGCTCGGTGCGACTATCTTCATCGTCGAATAGTCGTATACCGTCTGTCCCCCGCGGTCCTTTATAAAGTTCATTCCCGCGCCGTCAATGTATTTGTACTTTGTGAGCACGCGGGTACCCTCCGATTCGTCGACCTGCTCACGGTAGCGTGCGCGCACCTTGTACGACTGCCCTCCCACGGTCACGAGCTCATCCTCAAATACCGAGCGAAGCACACTGTCAAGGTAATCGTCGGTGTAGACCCTTGCCGCGGCTTCCCTTATCTGCTCGACGCTGACAAACTGCTCTACGGCGTGCCCGTCCCCGTCACGGTAGGTCGATACCACGGGGGAATAAAGGATCGTAAAGGTCTCGTCGTCACTGTAGTAATTTTCGTACCTCTTGATATCGTCGGTATACTCGGCAGAGAGCCCCGATTGATCGAAGGTAGTCACAAGCCCGTCGCCGAAGAGGATATCGTTGATGACGAACGACTCCTCGATGAGCTCGGTCAGCTCGGTGCGAAGCGCGTCGTCAAGCTCGGGCGGACTGCCGGCGCAACCGACGGCAAGAGATACAAGCAGCACGGCCGCCGTCAGGGGAAGTATAAATCTCCTAATAATGCGATACATTATTTAAGTATCTCGTCGATCGAATGACCGTCAACGCCGGGCATCTCAACGCCGAGGATCTTTGCATAGGTCGGTGCCTCGTCAACCGTCTCGCGGCGCTCAAGCACAACGCCCTCGCGAATATCCGGTCCGAAGCCGAAGAATACGGGCTGAGGTCCGAGGTCGGGATAGTGTCCGTGCGTGGCTTTTCCGAGCCTGTAATCGGTCAGATCCATCGGGGCGACGATCGTGCCCTTCCAATCCTCCGAGAAGGATGAATAACCGTCCGAGCCGATGACGAAGGAAAAATCGCCGTACAGATGGTCGCGCTCCTTTGCCTCCTCAGCCGTAAGCACCTCGCCGATACCGTAGATGCCCTCGTCGCGCATATACTTCAGCAGTGCGTAGGTCTTCTCGTATGTCTCGGTATCCGTGGGATCCTTCAGCTTGATCTGCGCCGACATACCCGTCGAACTGCAGTAAGCCTTGTAATCCTTCATAGTGCCGTCCTCGTTGACCTCGATCAGCCCGTTACGCGCGAACATAACGTTCGGCTTCATACTGCGGACGATATCAAGCTGACCGTGATCGGATACGAGGAAGAAGTTCGTCTCCTCAAACGTTCCGGCTTCCTTGGACGCCTTGATGAGGTCGAAGAACCAGCGCTCGGTGTCCTCCACGCCCTTCGTCACCTTGTCGTTGAACACACCGTTCTTATGGCGGTAGGAGTCAACGTCGCCGGTGTGAAGCATAAGCAGGTGCGGCTTATACATACGTATCACGTCGCAGCAAACGTCGATCAGGAACTGATCGGTCTGCGGATGACTGCGGATCTTAAAGCCGTGAATGTGCTTATCAACTATCTCATCCCAGAACTTTTGTGAAGTGCCGCCGCGACGGTACGCCTCGTACTTCGTATCGTCGGGACTCTGCGGCCAATATTCGGGAAGGTTGTAATCAATATATTCGTGCGCCGCCGTCACGGGCCAGAAGGCGTTCGCGGTCGTAAGACCGCCCTTCTTTGCCGCGGTAAATATGTCGGGGACCTTTACCGCATCGGCAAACCAATTCCACGGCACCGCTTTGAGCTGCCCCGGACGGAACACCGAATTGTTCGTTACCCCGTGCTTGCCGGGATAGCACCCCGTCATCATCGTGGTGTGACAGGGATAGGTGACCGACGGATAGATGGTGCGCATACGCTTGACCGCCGAGCCGCGCTCAAAGAGCTCCTTGAACTCGGGCTTTTGAAGGAGGTATTCCATATCCTCCCATACCATTGCGTCGCAGGAAAAAACTATTACTCTGCTTTGTGACATCGTTTGATCCTCCCTTTCAAGATCATATTTATTCACGGTAAATTATATATCCCTTTCGTCAAAAAGTCAAGCATTTACGCCCGATCCGAAAATTTTTCACTTTCGGACTTGAAGTCGGAGCGGTATTGGATTATAATAAAGGAGGCTTATAATGCCAAATACATTTTATTCGGAGGAGACCACCGTGTCCGAAAAGCTTAAAATATGCACCTTCAATCTTCGCATAGATACCCCGCACGACGGTATGAACCGATTCGTCAACCGCACGGGAAGGGTCCTTGACGTTCTCACGCGTGAGAAGCCCGACCTCATCGGATTTCAGGAGGCAAACGGTATGATGCGCGCGTGGCTGACCGACAATCTGCGCGAATACACCGTGCTCGGTTGCGGCAGAATGTCGGATTGCACCGGTGAATCGGCGGCGATCGCGGTAAAGCGTGACCGATTCGCAATATTGAGCGTAGATAACTTCTGGCTCTCATACACTCCGCGTGTTCCGGGCTCGACCTTCGGCGGGGATCAGAGCGTCTGTCCGCGTGTATCGACCTGCGCACGTCTGCGGATCCTCGGCACCGACTCTTACGTGAACTTCTGCAACACGCACCTCGATCACAAGGGCGAGACCGCACGTTTGCTCGGTGCGGCGGCACTGCTGCAATATCTGACCCCGACGGAGGATCACTTCATACTGACGGGTGACTTCAACGCCACCCCAGACAGCAAGGTCATATCCGAGATCAAGGGTCAGCTCCACCGCGGCAGACCGATCGTCGACGCGACCGAAGCCGTTCCCGCGACCTTCCACGCCTACGGCACGAAAAAGCCCGAGACCAAGATAGACTACGTTTTCACCGATGCCGAAGCGGTGACGGACGAAGCTTACGCGATCTGCGAACCGCCGATCGACGGGCTCTACGTCTCCGACCATCATCCCGTCGTAGCTTACGTCAGAATCTGA
>CAYWVC010000028.1:0-17071 GCA_964461635.1 uncultured Lachnospiraceae bacterium | reverse complement strand
CCGCGAGTGCGCTTTCGTAACGGGTAAGAAGCCATTTGTACGCCTCGGCGGAGAAATGGCGGTTTGATGCTCCGTCGCCGCGCACGATGCCCTCGTCTATCCATTCAAGCTGAGAGAAGTTGGAGAATGAGATTCCGCTGTTATAATAATTGTTAAAGCAGGGAATAGAACGGTTGTGGCATACGTTCTCCATAGCGCGCACGTAATCTATATCGCACAGTCCGATCGCATTCGGCTTGCGCCAACGGTCGTAATTCGTCATAAAGAGTATGCGTGCTTTCGGGTATTTTTCGACGAGGCCGCTTATCAGATAGTTGAGCGCACCGCAGAATTCATATCGGTCGGTGCTTTCGACGTTACCGATCGGGACATTGAGTCTCTTATCGTTTGCTCCGCCGATGACAACGACGTAATCCGCCGCGTCCTCCATATCGGCGAATCTTATGCACATCGGGGTCTTCTCGGTCGGTGCCTCGCCGGGGCGGATGGCCACCGTATTTCCGTTTATACCGTGATTGTACAGGGTCATACCGTGCTTGGCGGCAAGCATCTCCAACCAAGTGTTGCCAACGCAATCTTTATTTCCGTGAAAAAGGGAATCTCCGAGGGCAACGATCGTTTTTCCGTTGAGTATTTCGTGTTCCATTTCGTTATGTCTCCTTATTGATCTTTTTTGGCGTCTGCCTTTGCAAGCTCGGCAAGATAGGGCAGGAAATTATCGCGCTCTGCCTTGGTCTTACTTACCTCAACTCCGGTTATGGGATCCCAGAAATACTGATAGCAGAAGTATGCGACCCCGGTGCAATGCTCGGTCTCGGTAGCGCGTATCAGACTGCGCAAGAGCACATCCTTGTTGTTGATCCATTCGGCTTTGCCGGAGGCACCTGCGTATTTATCCTCTGTTCCATCCGTGCCGCTGACCGCTTTTCCGAGGGTCATTCCTATCCAAAGGTCGACTCCGTCTGCCTTTATAATACTGCTCCATTTATCGGCTGTGGTATCGAAGGCGCAGGTGGCGTGATCGAAGCCGAAGTAGATCTGCGGGCAGATATAGTCCACGTAACCCGTGTTTGCGCACCAAGTGTATATATCGGCGTACTGTGAGTTGTACACTGTATTTATATTTCCCGCCGGGCTGATGCCGAAGATGACGTTTTTTCCGTCTGCCTTGCATATTGAATAGAGACCGGACACGAGACTGTTGAGGTTGGCGCGCCGCCATTCGTCAAGGCTCTTGCCCGCGCCGTATTCGGCGTAAGCGCTGCTGTCGAAGGAGGCATCGGTCGTCGGGTAGAAGTAATCGTCCATATGTAGCCCGTCTACCGGGTATTTTGCGAGTATTTCTGCGGCACCGTCGATTATTAGCTGTCTTACCTCGTCGTATCCCACGTTGAGGTATACTCTCGTGCCGACCGTCGGGAGGTACTTAGCCCGGAGCGCTTCGTCATTCCACCATTGGCGCAGTACGTACTTTTCATCGATTTGTTCGATTTGCGACACAGTCATAGCGCGCATCGGATTGATCCACGCGTGTACGGCAAGCCCGCGTTTGTGAGCCTCCTTAACTATTATATCGAAGGGATCGTACGAAAAATCGTTGCCGTACGTTCCCACGACGTAGGACGAGGGGGCGTAGTATTCGGAGGGATACATACTGTCGGCGTTCGGACGGACCTGCACTATTACGTTGTTGATGCCGATTGAGACGCAATTGTCAAGCACACGGCATATGTTTTCCTCAAAGGTTTTCTGCGTAGCCTGACCGCCGGAATTGCCGTAAATGTTGTTAAGGTCGTACTGCGACAGCCACATAGCGCGTACCGGAAGGGAAGCGCTGATTTCTGCTTTATCCATCTTATGATACAGCTCCTTGCTTATCTTTATTTCGGTCAGGGGGAGCTCTTTGCCGTCCAAGAGCGAGAAAAAGTATTCTATTGCCGAATCAAGTCCCGAGCTGTCGTTGGCGGTGAGCACAATGCGCTCGCCAGATACGGCAACGATAAATCCGCCGTAGCCGAGGTCGCCGCGAGCAGTGGCAATTGAATCGTTCTCGTGCGAGGTTATCCCAATGAGGATCTCCCTGTCCTGCGGAGCGTTGCCCGACCAATCGTTCGTAACGCTCAGCGATTTGCCGGTGTATTCTTTAAACCTTTTATTGAATTCTACTGCGGCGGCGGTCTCATAGCTGTCGCTATTGCCGTCGGGACGCACGATTCTGTATTCGCTGTTGCCGTCGGCAAAGAGTGTCAAGTATTCACTGCCGTCGCCGCCGTCGGTCGAGGAGCCGGAGGGCTCATTCGTATCCGGCAACGTATCGGACGCCGAGGTTTGATCGCCGTTACCCGCGGTCGGGGCGCAGGCAATAAGCGGACAAAGGATCGCACAGGTCAAAAGAACCGCAAAAAGCTTTTTCACCTTTTTCCTCCGTTCAGCCCTTGGTTCGGGCGTCAAAATTGTGGATTATCGTATCGTAGGATATGCCGTATTTTTGCGCTATATCCCGTGCATAGCTCTTACCGTCCGGTTTCCTGCGGTATATTCTGAACGATCTTTGACCTGTTTCCATTCCGGCAACCAACGTATCTATCGGTGCGCCTCCCGTTTCCTTTGCTCGCGCGTTGAGCTCGTCAAGCTCGGCGGCAAGCTGATGCAGGTGAGTGGAGAAGAGGCAACGGCATCCGACGTAGCTGAGTGCACCCAGCACCTCGGCGGCTATATACGAGCCCTCGTAAGCTCCCGTGGATGAGAAGGATTCGTCCATCAGTACGAGGGAACAGGGGGTGATAAGCTCAAATATTTCTCGCAAACGGTCGCATTCCTCGCCGAGACGTCCCTTGTCTATCGTATCCTCCGCCCCGGTCGGGAAGTGTGTGAAGATCGCATCGACCGGGCTTATCCGGGCATCCTTCGCAGGGACGAACATTCCGAGCTGAAGCATAACCTGCGACAGTCCGAGGGCACAGGTCACGACCGATTTTCCCCCGCGGTTTGGACCCGTGAGAACGTATATCGTTGCGGCACTGTCAAAATCGAGGTCGTTCGGCACTATATTACCCTCTATTTTAAGTGCTACGCAGGGGTTGTACAGCTCCTTGGCGGTAAATGCCTTTTCGCTCATCGGGCGGATATCCGGCTTTACGAGCGAGCAACCCTTGTCCCGCAGTCGGCGGAGCATTTCGGTGCCCTTAACGAAGAATTCGATCTCGGGCATCAGATTAAGCAGAAAATCGGTGTTCTCAAGCACGTACGATTGTACGATCTTTTTCCACGATCGGAGAGAGGATTTGTAAACGTCGTTGATGGCGGCGTTAAAGGCGAGAGACAGCGCGGTCTTTTGGTTTTCGTTCTGCTTTTTCCCAAACGGGACGAGCTGTGCGATACAGGTGTATTCGTCGTCCTTGAAGTTCAGCCGTAATATTTTTTCGATAACGTCGCCCGAACGGAAGGGCTGTGCGTTGATAGACAGAACGCCCGCGTCGGTTGCTCGAAGCTGAGCATCGAGGTTGACGCCTATCGTAACGCTTCGGATGTCGCGAACTCTGTTTGTAAGCTCACTGAGCTTTTGGTTGAGCTGGGAATAATAGTCGCTCTCGGCAAGCTCGGCGATGCGGTCGGCAAGCGTGATGAGCGCTTGACCGTGCAGCTTATCCCTCACTGCCGACAGTCCCTCGTGCAAGGTATCTATGCTGGATATATAGAGCTCGATCTCCGTAATGCTTGAAAGATAGGAGTTTGCATCCCCGCTGTCCGCCTCAAGCCGACGGAGCTCCATAATGTCACCGAGGATCGGTATGAGCTTGTTCAGCGTTTTCGTTATGCTCTCGTTTTGAAGCATATCCCCGAAGGTATCCATACGGTAACTTATCGTTGCCGGATCGGTGGTGACGAATTCGGAGAGCTCGCGGTTTTTGAGATCGAATATTTCAAGCAGACCGAGCTCGCTCAGCGAAAACATATCGATATCGGGCATAAGCTCGCCGCTGTAATGCCGACGTGCGGTTTCGGCATCGGGGTACAGAAGGCTGAAATTTGTAAAATCCATAATTATATTTCCTTTATTCGGTGTTTAATCCGGTTTGATCTTTGAAAGCGGGTTGTGCGTCATAGCTTCCTCCATATGGCGGTCGGAAACGTGGGTGTATATCTGCGTCGTGTTGAGCTGCTCGTGCCCGAGGATGTCCTTGAGGACCCGTACGTCGACCTCGCCGCTTTGATACATAAGCGTTGCCGCTGTATGGCGAAGCTTGTGTACCGATAGGTGACGGGAACCGTACCCGGCGGCATCGAGATATTTATACACCATCCATTGCACCGACTTTACGCTCATCCTTTTGCATTGCTCGGAGAGAAACAGAGCCTTTACCGTGACCGATTTGTATTTATCACCGAGTCGCTCGGGGAGGTATTCCGCAAGAGACGCGCGGCACGCCTCGTTCAGATAAATTATCCGTTCCTTTGCCCCCTTTCCCACGACTCGCATAGAGCGCAGTTCCGGATCAAGGTCGTTTACGTCTATGCCCACGAGCTCGGATACACGCATTCCGCAGTTCAAAAACAGGGTGATTATCGTGTAGTCACGAATCTTGTTGCGCTCGCTCGGATAGCTTCTCACCGTGTCGAGCAGGTGCAGGCTCTCCTCAAGTGTCAGAAATTTCGGCAAGGATTTTTTTGCTTTCGGAGTTTCAATATCAACGGCGGGATTGTTCTCCAACAAATGCCGCTTGACGGTAAGGTATTTGAAGTAAGCTTTTATAGCCGAAAGCTTTCGCGCCTTTGAACGGCTGCCGTTCCCGCGTACGCTTCCCGCGTACATAAGAAATTCGTAGATATTTTCGGTCGTGATCGAGGAAACGAAATCAAGCTCTATTTCGGATATATCGAGCTTTTCAAGCTCCTCGGATTTGGTAGGTAAGCCTTCTCGTGTCGCCTTGAGATATCTGAAAAAGGTCCTGAGATCGAGCGTATATTCGCTTACGGTCTTTTCGGAACAGCCCTGGATCGCCGCCTTGTAATTCGCGAACTCGCGCACCGAGGGCGGCAGCGACGGTAATTCGTCACGGTAGGACAATGTGCTTCCTCCTTTTTTTCACGGCACGCGATCGACGGTAAAAGGGGACCTATGCCGTGCATCAAGTGTAAATTTTTATTGAGTGTACTTTACACTTCACTGACTTTATATTATAATATAAAAGTCGGTTAATGTCAATAAGAAAGAGGGTTGGCAATGGAAAAGGAGAAAAGCTTTTTCGGTCGTTATTCTTACAGTATAGTTAAATTGTTTTTGAATCAGGTTGCAATAGGATTGTTCGGTGCGGTTATTACTTTGGCACTGTCAAAGGTCGGGGGGGATGATGAAGCGCTTTCCGATACCATTATGATCGTTGCCGGCACGTGTGCCACGTTGTTCTATTTGTCGCTTTTGTACGTTACCACGTGGACGGTCGGTGCGAAGGATCGCATATCGCAGGATGTGGGCAAGCTGAAGCCTATGCCGTTGCGCGGTGTGTTGCTTTCGCTTATCACGAACGTGCCGAATATTATAATTGCTACGGTTTATACCGTCGGTGAGCTTGCATTCCCGGATGGCACTGCGATGCCGCGTATGGTGGCAAGGCTTGCGACCCTGTTTATTGAGGGAATGTATTACGGTATTCTTGCCGGTGCTCCGGTCGGATCTGTGCCGGAGGCAAGACTGCTGAACTATTGGTGGATGTATTTCGTTATAATCATACCCGCGATTGTCGTTACCGGTGTGGCATATTATGCGGGAACGCGGAATTTCCACGTTACCAAGCTTATGGAGCATCAGTATCCCGAAAGCGACCGCGAGAAAAAAGGAAAGTAAAATACACGTCATTACTTTGACTCGGTTTAAGTGCTTACTCCCCCGAGGATTGTTTGATCCTCGGGGGAGTAAGCTTCATTCTACCGTTACGGATTTTGCGAGATTTCGGGGCTTGTCAACGTCAAGCCCCTTCATAGCGGCAACGTGATATGCCAACAGCTGTAACGAGGTGACGGCGGGAAAGAGGTCGAAGAGCTCGACGCCGCAGGACGGTACGGTCAGAATGGCGTTGTAAGGAACGCCCGAGCAGGTGTCGGCGGCTATGTCTGCGGTCGTTACGACAAGCACTTTTGCCCCCCGCGAGATCACCTCCCGTATACCCGATAGCGTTTTGGGAGCCAAGCGTTTTTCGGTCATAATAGCGATTACTGGAGTGCCGTCGGTTATCAGCGATATCGTTCCGTGCTTGAGCTCCCCCGCGGCGTATGCTTCGCTGTGTACGTACGAGATCTCCTTGAGCTTTAACGAGCCCTCCGCCGCGAGGTCGTGACCGATCCCGCGACCGATGTAAAATAGATGTTCGCAGCTGAGGTAGTCCTTTGCCAAGGCGCGTATGCCATCGTTTGAACCGATCACTTCCTCTACCGCCCGAGGTACAGACGTGTAAAGTGTCCGGCAGAGCGGTACGGCATCCGCGTCTGTGAGTCTGCCGCGCGAGATAGCCAGATTAACCGCTATTAAAGTAAGAAGCGCGCATTGCACCGAATATGCCTTCGTGCTTGCCACGGCGATCTCGGGACCGGCGTAAGTGTATAGAACGCCGTCAGCCTCGCGCGCCAACGACGATCCGGCGACGTTGACTATGGCGAGCGTTTGGATGCCTTTTGCCTTTGCATAGCGCAGTGCGGCAAGGGTATCGGCGGTCTCGCCGGATTGTGAGAGCAGGATAACGAGCTCGTTTTCTTTTAATAGCGGTTCGCGGTAGCGAAATTCGGAGGCTATTTCGACTTCGACCGGCACGGCGGCAAGACGCTCTATGAGGGTTCTGCCCACGAGCCCCGCGTGCATTGCCGTACCGCAGGCCACCACGTGTATTCGCTCCGGCGCGACGCTAAGACAGGGAAAATGCGGCAGACCGTTCGACAGATAAGAACGTACGGTCTTTACTATGGTTTCGGGCTCTTCGAATATTTCCTTGAGCATAAAGTGCGGAAACCCCGCTTTTTGCGCTTGATCCACGTTCCAGGTCACCTTTTCCTCGGTGACGGGCACGTGGGAACCGCGGCGGTCGCGGAAGTTTACGCTTTTTTCACTTACCTCAACGACCGTTTCCTCGGGCAATCTGAATATCCGGTCGGTGTAGGGGAGAAGGGCGGGAATATCGGAGGCTATAAAGCTTTCGCCGCTGCCCTGTGCCACTATCAGCGGACTGTCACGGCGGATTGCGTAGACAGTTCCCGGGTGGTCGCGAAAGATCGCACCGATTGCGAACGACCCGATCATTCTTTCGGCGGCGGTAAAAAGTGCCTCCGACGGATCTCCGCACGCCCGATATATACTGTCTATGAGCAATGCCGCCACCTCGGTATCGGTTTCGGATCTGAAGCGATATCCGAGGGCGATGAGCTCCTTTGAGAGGGCTTCGTAGTTCTCTATGATACCGTTGTGAACGATGGATACGTCCTCGGTGGAATGCGGGTGGGCATTGGCATCGGAGGGGGCTCCGTGCGTTGCCCACCTGGTGTGTCCTATACCGCACGAGCTTGGCGGCAGGGGCGAATTTTTTAACTTTTCCTCAAGTTGTGATATTCTGCCCTTGGCTTTGACGGTGATTATTTTACCGTCCGATTCAAGAGCTACCCCGCCGGAGTCATATCCCCGGTACTCAAGAGCGTGGAGCCCTTGCACGAGTATCGGCAGAGCCGATCCGCCGCCGGTGTATCCTATTATTCCGCACATTGTGGTTATCCTTTCCGTGAGTTGAATATTTTTGTCAATTCCTCGGCGAGGCTTGCGGTGCTTTTCAAGGCGTCTGCTTCTGTATGCCGCTCGGCGGTGATGCGTATAACGGGTTCGGTCCCCGACGGGCGTACGATCAGTCTTCCGTCCGATCCCACACGGTCGGTTGCGCGTTTTATCGCATCGGATATTTTCGGATCTGACGAAAAAATCAGTTTTTCGGCTTGAGTAACGGGTAGGTTGACGCTGACCCGAGGAAACGGTTGAAGGATAGACGCGAGCTCGGAGAGCCTTTTCCCGCTTTGGCGCAGCGTAGCTGCCAACTGTATTGCCGTCAGCTGTCCGTCCCCCGTGGGGGCAAGGTCGCCGAAAATGATATGTCCCGAGGGCTCACAGCCGAGGCTTGCTCTCCGTCGTTGCATTTCCTCCGCAACGCAACGGTCACCGACGTCGGTCGCGTAAAAGGCAATCCCGTTTTGACGCAGGAGCTCGGTCAGCGCCGTGTTTGACATCACCGTTCCGACGACCCCCGATAGGGGCTTGCCGCGCCTTGAGCGATCGAGCGCAAGAATCGCTGTCATTCGGTCGCCGTCAACGCGGTTGCCGAGCTCGTCAACGAGTATGCACCTGTCGGCATCTCCGTCGAATGCGGCTCCGAGATCGACGCTGTGATTTTTTACGTAGGATTCGAGCATTGCCGTGTCGACGGCACCGCAATGGCGGTTGATATTCTGCCCGTCGGGGGAATCGTTGATGACCGAGACTCGGGCACCCAATTCGGTGAAGACTCGCCTTGCCGTCGTCGCGGAGGAACCGTTGGCACAGTCGATCGCTATGCTTAGTCCGTCGAGGGAGCACGGAGCAGTGCTTATAAGATGATCCTCATAGTCATTTACCGCGTTGACTTCACAAATGATGCGTCCTACGGCAGCGCCCGTCGGACGAGTGTCGGAAGGTGTTGAGCTTATGGCGGTTTCAAGCTCATTTTCAAGCTTTGCGGATAGCTTTTGACCGTTTCCGTCGAAGAATTTTATACCGTTGTACTCAAAGGGATTGTGAGATGCGGAGATAACTATACCCGCGTCGGCTCTGTGCTTTTGAGTGAGAAACGCCACGGCGGGCGTCGGCAGGACCCCGACGTCGATAACGTCGGCGCCGGCGGCGCATATCCCCGCCTTGACTGACGCCGAGATCATCGGGGTTGAAAGCCGGGTGTCCCCGCCAAGCACGAAACGGGCGGAGTCCCCGTCTTTCCGAAGCATCAAAGCTGCGGCATTTCCGACTTGAAAGGCGAGCTCACACGACAGATTTGCGTTGGCAATTCCTCGAATTCCGTCGGTTCCGAAAAGATTGTGCATATATTATTTTCTCCCTTGCTTCGGAACGGCGTTTCCGTTGCTTTTGAAGATCGCGTTCGACGGCAGGTATCCGCGTACGGTGGACAGGGGATATACGGTAGTGTCGTTTCCTATTACGCTTCCGGGGCAAAGAACGGCATTACAGCCTATTTCGGCGCGATCACCGACGACGGCACCGAGCTTTTTGCGCCCGGAGGCTATGCGAAAGCCCTTGAGGGATACTATGATCTCGTTTCTGTCCGAACGGAGGTTCGACAGTATGGCTCCTGCTCCGAGATGGGCACCGCGCCCGAGCACGGAGTCGCCGATATAATTAAAATGCGGCGCCTTTGAGCCGTCGAAAAGCAGACAGCTTTTAAGCTCGGATGAATGTCCGACGACGCAACCTCGTCCCACGATAACGTTACCGCGAATGAGCGCGCAATAGCGCACGTCACTTCCTTCGCCGATTATACACGGCGGATAGATATGTGCGCTCGGATCGACTGTTGCCGACTTTGAAATATAGATGCCCTCGGCGGGGGAATAAAAATCATCCCCGAGCTCTTTCGATATAGCGCGGATAAATTCCGATATATCATCCAATACGTCCCACGGATACGCGTGACGTCGGAAGAGCGGCTCTGCTACCGTTCGCGACGTATCGAGGAGCATTTTGAAGCTTTCAATCATATGGGTATCCTTTTTAGGCGGATCAACCGAGCCTTATCGAATCGAGCACGTCGGAGAGAAGAGCGGCGTGGAGCTCCTCGTCATCCGCAAGGCGAAGGAGCAGGGCAGAGAGCGCTTCGTCCCGGACAAGGGCGGCAAGTGCACGGTATTCCGAGGCGGAAGCCTTTTCGGAGTCTACGTCGGCTTTGACCGTGCGTTTCGCCACGTATGGGGCTATGCTCGGCGTATCGGCAGATATGTCTATAAAAGAGGTTTTCACACGCGCATTGATCGCCGGGTTGCCGCCGGATCGCGCGATGGCTTCGGACAGGAGTCGGTAATGTGCGGTTTCGGTGACCGCAATCCCCTCCAACAAGGTGGAGAGCTGAGGGTAGATCTCGCCGAACGTAATGCTTTGATAGATATATTCCGATATTGCTTCCAATTCGCGGTCTCGCACAGTGAAAAGAGCTTTTGCGTTTCGGCGGTCCTCGCCGATCCCGACCGTGTCGGGATAAGGAGCTTTTGCGGCGTAGTTTCCGTTGTTCATCGGTATACGGTCCTTTCGTGATCATCTTTCGGTCTCCATACCAAGTTATGCACTTATCGCAGGATCTGTGCCGACCTTTTAATCTTTAATGCGGCGTATGAGCTATTTTGACACCGAAAGGCACGAATAATACATAAAACTATATTTTATTGATAATTAACCCTTTATTTTCGGGGCGATATATGTTATAATAGATATTAAGGTGCGTTTTGAAGAAAACGTCTTAAGAAAACTTATATGAGAGGAGATCGGATATGAAAAAGGTGACTGCGCTGATCGTTGCCGTGCTTGTACTGATCCAAGTGTTCGCTTATCTTCCGATCCCCGTAGGTGCATCCGATACGGACGTCGGTGCGGCATCCAATGACGGAGTGGATACATCGGCAGTCGACGGAGGCTATATAAGCTCCTGCGTATACGACAAAGGTGCGTCAAAAATAAGGCTCAAGGGGACTCTTGCGACTTCTACGGTCAGGGAATACCAGGACGGCGCACTTGCGATTTTTGCGCTTGACATCGGTGATGAGGTGTCCGATATAGAGAACGGTAAGCTTGAACCGGTCTGCTCGGGTATAGCTATGACTACCCTCATATCGGTAGACGTAGTTCCGGAGGTCGCCGAGCTTATCAAGCTTCGCTGTGCGCGCTTTGTGATAGCAGCCGAGGTCAACGGCGGGTATATACGCTTGACCGAGCCGACCGTTCCGACTGCCGAAACGGGAAGCTTGTCGTGCAATTTTAAGGGAATGGAAAGCACAAGCACCGCTGCATTGATCGGAGCAGACGCCAGAACGGTAATTGTGGAGGCCGACGTCGGCAGTATACTCAGCGCGGGCAACAGCGGCTACCTTTACACCGTAGCCGGTAGCACCTTCAAGATCAACAAGGAATATGTCTCGGTGCTTGACTCTCGTGTAAGGATCTTGTCCGGCGCAGGTGCCGACGTTATCGTAAGGCTTGTCAATATCAACGCCGAGGGGCAACGTCAAACTATGACGGCATCGTCGGCGGAGGATCTGGTATATGCGTACGTTGCCGCATCATTTATCGCCGACAGATACTCTACCGATGAATACGGTACCGTTTGCGGCATTATAGACGGTCAGACCGCAAATAATCGCGGCAGTCTCCGCGTGAACGGAGATATGACCGATGAAGCCTATGTCGCGGCGTATTATACGCATTTGCGTGCCGTTGCTGCGGCAATCAACGATTCGGGAACCGGGCTTGCGCTGATAGTTCCGCTGTCCTGCGAATGGTCCGAATCCGACACCGGAGTCTCGGCATATGAATTTGTTTCCGATATCTCCAAGCTTGCGAATCTTTACGGCGGTCCGGATTTTACCGTAATGATAGAGAGCGGTCAAAGCCCGAGTGCTGTCAGCGACGCGAACCCAGAGGGCGGACAAGTCTCCGGTGAGGCGGATATTTCGGTTGATAATATTGAGACTGTCGTCTCTGCCATCGCGGGGCTTGCCGGGAGATACGGGCATATTTCGAGAAGGTTGATATATCTTTGGAAGCCGAGCGGCGACCTTTCGGGTGAGGCACTTGCGGCGGCGTACGTATACAGCTGTTACAGTCTGTATTCAAGGGGGACGGGCATTTCTGCTTTCGTTGTTTCTTTGACCGACAGGGAGCTGTCGGGCGGGACCTATGTCGCGGATGAAGAGCTTTCCGAATGCGTTAGGTATATCGACGTGAGCGGTGCCGATGAGCGTTGGGACTCCGACGGTATATTGGCGTACTTGGGACTGACCTCGTGGAACGGTATTATATCCGAATCCCGCCGGCGTGATCTTTCCGCAAGGGTGATAAACAGTGATAAGCTCCTGACGGATGAGGTTCAAGGCGTGACCGGAACATACGTGTATTTTGATTTCGTTTCCACGGTCGGTTTAAACGGTTGGTATTCCGGGGCGGGGTGTGATTCCGTGTCGCTTGACCGCGATGAATTCGGGACTGCACTCGTCGCAAAGCTCAACGGTGTTGCTTCATCCCGGACGGAGTACGGATTTGCGGCTTACGGATACGGCTACGGGGAAAGCTTTCGGTATACCGATGCGATAGCGATAGAGTTTTCGATAGACGGCAACGCCGCAGGCTCGGGGGACGAGTACGGGTTGCTTATAACTCTCGGCGGGGACGGCTTTATGAACGAATACTCGGGCGAGGGGTTCGTGTCCGGTCAAAAGTATACGGTATACGTTGACGTTTCGTCAATGACGGCGGATAACGTTGCGCAGTATATGCGTATCTGTTCAAAGCGCGTGACCGGGGAGAACGCGCCCTATGAGCTCAACGTTTATTCGATAAAGGCGCTGAGCACGAAATACGGCGATGCCGAATTGGAGGCGAACATAGTCGCCGAACGGGAGCGTATGATGGACAGGGGACAGTCGGGAACGGAGGATTTTGATCCTGCCGCGACCGTTGCAATAGGAGCGGTGCTTGCTTTGACGGCATTGACGGTTATTATCATTACCATAAGGCGCCGTAAGGTGCACCGTGACGAATAAAAGACATTCTTAAAGTTAAAAAATGCGCCGCCGTAATGCGGCAGAACGGAGATAATATATGAAAGACATAAGCAGAAATCTTACTATGCTGTTCGACTTTTACGAGCTCACTATGGGGAACGGCTATTTTGAGAAGGGAATGGGTGAACGGATCGTTTATTTCGACCTGTTTTACCGCGATAACCCGGATCACGGCGGTTATGCCATAGCCGCCGGACTTGAGCAGATAGTCGAATACGTCAACGCATTGCACTTTGACGAGGACGATATCGAATATCTCAGGTCAAAGAAGCTCTTTTCCGAGGAATTCCTCAAATATCTCGGCAACTTCAAATTTACCGGGGACATTTGGGCAGTGCCGGAGGGGACGGTAGTCTTTCCCGGGGAGCCGCTGATAACTGTACGTGCCCGTGCGATCGAGGCGCAGTTTATCGAGACGTATATGCTCTGTATGATAAACCATCAATCGCTGATAGCAACGAAGGCATCAAGGATCGTTCGTGCCGCCGCGGGAAGACCCGTGAGCGAATTCGGATCACGCAGAGCGCAGGGGGCCGACGCCGCAATACTCGGCGCGCGCGCGGCGTATATCGGCGGCGCGGCAAGCACTGCCTGCGCGATAAGTGACGAGGTTTACGGTGTGCCCGCGACCGGAACGATGGCTCATTCTTGGGTTCAGATGTTTGACAGCGAATATGAGGCGTTCAAGACGTACTGTGAGGTATATCCCAATTCCGCGACCCTGCTCGTTGACACCTATAACGTTTTGAAGTCCGGTATCCCAAACGCAATCAGGGCGTTTAAGGGGGTCCTTTTGCCGAAGGGCATCACGAAGTGCGGTATACGCATAGATTCGGGTGACGTTACCTACCTTACGAAAAAGGCACGCAAGATGCTTGACGATGCGGGACTTTACGATTGCAAGATAGTCATATCCAATTCACTTGACGAATATCTGATCAGGGAAATGCTTCAACAGGGAGCGCAGATAGATGCTTTCGGTGTCGGTGAACGTCTGATCACGGCTAAGAGCGATCCCGTGTTCGGGGCGGTTTATAAGCTGGCGGCGGTTGAAGCGCCCGACGGCACCGTCATTCCGAAGATAAAGGTCAGCGAGAATGCGGGAAAGATAACGACTCCGCATTTCAAGAAGATATACCGTCTTTACAGCAACGAGAGTGCCAAGGCGGAGGCGGACCTCATTTGTGTATACGATGAGCAGATAGATATAACGAAGCCCCTTGAGATATTTGATCCCGAGTACACGTGGAAACGCCGCACTATGGAGGATTATACCGCAAACGAGCTTATGGTTCGGGTGTTTGACGGCGGAAAACAGGTATATAAGCTCCCGACGCTTGATGAGATCCGCGACCGTTGCCGTGCGTCGCTCGGAAGCATCTGGGAGGAGGTCCTGAGGTTTGAAAATCCGCACAATTACTACGTGGACCTGTCCGAAAGGCTCTGGCAGCTTAAGCACGATATGATCAACGAATACAGGAACAAATAAACGCGAATATCGAGAAAATAAAACGATCACCTCCCGCCGTGTCTTTCGGCGGGAGGTGATTTTAAAATGTTTAGCTTTTATTTTGCTTCGTCGAGTGAGCGGTCCCTGATCTGCTTTTCTATCATAGCGAGGAAATCCGCCTTGCTCATCGAAACAAGCTCGGTGCTGTCGCGGCGGCGGACCGAGACGCTGCCTTCCTCCTGCTCACGGTCACCTATAACGAGGATATACGGTATCTTCATAAGCTGAGCTTCACGAACCTTGAAGCCGGTCTTTTCTTGCCGCTTGTCCACCGTGCAGCGTATGCCGGCGGCTTTCATCTCTGCGATCAGCTCGTCGGAGTAGTCGTTATTACGGTCGGTAATGGGAAGGACTCTGACCTGCTCGGGCGCGAGCCAAGTCGGGAACTTCCCGGCAAAGTGCTCTATGATCACGCCCGTGAAGCGCTCTACCGATCCGAATACGACCCGGTGTATCATAACAGGGCAATGCTTTTCGCCGTCGGATCCGGTATACTCAAGTCCGAAGCGCCCGGGCAATTGGTAATCGAGCTGGATCGTGCCGCACTGCCACGTGCGTCCGATGCTGTCACGGATATGGAAGTCAAGCTTCGGTCCGTAGAATGCTCCGTCACCCTCGTTTACGACGTACGTCTTGCCGATACTCGTAATGGCGTCGGCAAGGGCGTTGGTTGCGACCTCCCAATCTTCCTCCGAGCCGATGTGATCCTCGGGCATCGTGGAGAGCTCGATCGTGTAGGGCAGACCGAAGAGGGAATAGACCTCGTCGAAAAGCTTGGTTATGCGTATGACCTCGTCCTTGATCTGATCGGGGGCGAGCAGAATGTGCGCGTCGTCCTGCGTGAAGCATCTGACACGGAACAGCCCGTGAAGCGCTCCGGAGAGCTCGTGACGGTGTACCTTGCCGAGCTCACCGTAGCGGAGCGGGAGCTCCTTATAAGAATGGGGCTTGAGCTGGTACACGAGGATGGAGCCGGGGCAGTTCATCGGCTTTACGGCAAAATCCTCGCCGTCTATCACGGTTGTGTACATATTTTCTTTATAGTGATCCCAGTGACCCGAGGTCTCCCAAAGGGTGCGCTTCATAATTTGCGGGGTGGATATTTCAAGGTAGTCCCACTTGCTGTGCACCTCGTGCCAATAGTCCAACAGGGTATTGCGCAAAAGCATACCGTTGGGGAGGAAGAAGGGCATACCGGGGGCTTCATCGCGAAGAGCGAAGAGCCCGAGCTCTGCGCCGAGCTTGCGGTGATCGCGCTTTTTTGCTTCCTCCATCATATTGAGGTATTCGGTCAGCTCGGGCTTGGAGGGGAAAGCTACACCGTATATACGGACGAGCATCTTGTTCTTGGCATCGCCCTCCCAATAGGCACCGGTGCACTGAATGAGCTTGAAGGCTTTTACCGCACCGGTGGAGAAAAGGTGCGGACCGGCGCAAAGGTCGGTGAACTCGCCCTGACGGTAGAAGGATATCTCGTCACCTTCGGGTATACGGTCGATGAGCAGTACCTTGTAGGGCTCGCCCTGTGCTTCCATCAGTGCTTTTGCCTCGTCCCTCGGGA
The DNA here is from genome assembly GCA_964461635.1 of uncultured Lachnospiraceae bacterium. GTDB lineage: Bacteria > Bacillota > Clostridia > Oscillospirales > CAG-272 > RGIG3994. The sequence continues at coordinate 1,157 of CAYWVC010000028.1, read as the reverse complement.
GTGTGAAGCGCTCGATCTTGAGGTTCTCGCGTACGATCCTCTGCATCTCCTTTTCGATCACGGCAAGGTCCTCGTTCGAGAGCGGCTTGTCAAAGTCGATGTCGTAGTAAAACCCGGTCTCGATGGCGGGACCGATCGTCAATTTAGCATCGGGATAAAGGCGTTTGACAGCCTGCGCGAGGATGTGCGATGCGGTGTGGCGGAAAACGTGCTTTCCGCTGTCATCCTCAAAGGTGAGGAGCTTGACCCGGTCGCCTTCGCAAAGCGGCTGCGTAAGGGCACAGAGCTCGCCGTTGACCTCGGCGGCTATGACCTGTCGGCTTATGAGCTCGGCTTCGCGCGCGGCGTCGTAGGCGCTCGCATTTTCGGCGACGCTGTACGTCGCCCCGTTGATTGTTACGTTCATAAAAGTAACCTCCGTTACGATAAATTTTACTGAATATAAAAACCCCGGACGCGCCGATGCGCGTCCGGGGTGCTTGTCATTCAAACACGGTTCCACCCGGAACTTTAACTCTCACTTGCAAGTATATTAGAATTGATATATAAGTGGTATCCGTTCGCTGTCGCCGAGAGTTTTCACCCGCCACTCTCTCTCTGTAGGCACATATCAAACGGACGTGTCTTATATACATTAATGTAGGATCTGCAATCAGATCGCTTTGTTTTTGGGGTTAACTATGTTGCGCCAATCAAGGTCGCCGCGCTCCAGGGCGCAGATGAGGGCTTCGGCGGTTGCGATGTTCGTTGCGGTCGGAACATTGTACATATCGCAAAGGCGAAGGAGTTCGTGCTCACCCTCATCCGGGGGCATTCCGGGACGGGTGTCGCGGAAGTAGAGCAGAACGTCGATCTCGTTGTAAGCCACGCGCGACGCGATCTGCTGTTCGCCGCCTTGTTCGCCGGTGAGCAGACGTTCGATCTTCAGCCCTGTGGCTTCGGAGATGTATTTTGCTGTGATGCTGGTTGCGCAAAGATTATGTTGACTCAGAATACCGCAGTACGCGATGCAAAACTGTGTCATAAGCTCTTTCTTGATATCGTGCGCGATTATTGCAATTTCCATTTTATCTCCTTTCGGAAGATACTGTGCATTTATTATATCCGAAAGTCGAGCTTTTGTCAACCGATTTGCAACGAAATAGGAAAAAATATTG
>CAYWVC010000027.1:0-17107 GCA_964461635.1 uncultured Lachnospiraceae bacterium | reverse complement strand
TGGCGGAGAAGGCGAGGATCGAACTCGCGCGCCGGTAACCCGACCTAACAGTTTAGCAAACTGCCCCCTTGACCCCTTGGGTACTTCTCCACATTGTGCCGTAGTGACTTGTCTATTATATCTCCAAATCTCCGATTTGTCAATATCTTTTTTCGATTTTTAAAAAAGTTTTGGAGAGAGCGCCAAATCGCGCTCTCTCCGCGGCTCATATTACCGTCAGTGACCGCCGTTGCAGCAACACCAGATAACGAGCCCCACCAAAATCAGCAAAAAGATATTCTGATCTTCAAGAATGTTGCAAAGACAATTTCCACCGTTCATGATCGGTCCTCCCATATGTTTTTCGGAGGGCTTTCTTCGCTCTCCGTTAACATAATATGACACCGACCGCAGCGTTGTGACACGCGCTCCGAAATTATCCGTCAGATTCGTCTGACCTTGCCGTTCAGCGGCAAACCGCGTCGAAAAGCCTCGATGACCGTATCGGTCTGACGTCTTGACTCAACCGAGAAGATAAAGTGCCAAGAGCGTATTCCGGCGCGGTCAAGCTCTCCGATCCTATCAGATATATTGGTCGGAAGACTGTTATATATCACGTTTCTGTGACCGTACTCGCGCAATACCGGAAAATCCGTTCCTTTTCTGTCAACGAGCCGAGCAGAGCAAGCCGTCTTCTCTGCCCGAGCACGTCCGGGGCACCCACCGATCTCTCCGATCACGCATTTTTCAACAAGCATAAGCGGTATTCGTCCGTAAACAACCGTAGCACTGCTTCCGCCGATATCGCGTTGCTGCGGCAGACTGAGCTCGGGCGACAATATATAATCGCTCGCGCCCATTTGAGAGACAGCCCTTGCCGTTCCGCTGTTTTGGATATTCAAGCGAAAATCGCCGTGAACTCTCAAGCCCGCATCACGGGCATACGCAAAATGCCCGACGTTGCCGACCAGCGCATCGGTCGCGCCAAGCTCCACTGCCCGATCGATCATACGCCTCACGCCGTCAAGCTCACGATCGAATATTACGGGCGGCAAGATCACGGCATCAGTGCTCCCGTCGTATTTATCCAGCGGCAGATATATCCTGTCAAAAAACGACCTTGCAAGCTCGGTCACGCTTGCCGGATCGGTAAACCTCGCTGTTTTTTCTTGCGTTCTGTGATCCTCAAGCTTTTCCGGCACATACTCATCCGGTACGCCGCAAGCATTCACACGGTCATTGGAAACGTCAAGTGCCTCAAGTCCCCGCCGCCTCAACGCATTCAGCCGGGATATCGGCATCATCAAACCGCCGTCGGCGACGACCTCGACCTTCCCCGGCACGTACGAGGTGCCGCCAAGCTTCGTCAGACATCTGACATAGTCCGCCTCCGTCATCGGGGCAGTCAACGCAATCTGCGGCGCATCGCCGATGACCGTAACGCTTCTGCTCCCGTCAAAGAGCGTAAGTCGCGAAGGCACGCCGACGTGAAACTCCGCGGAAATATCAAGGCTCACCTTGCGCGTCAGCCCGCCGAAGCACTCAAGGCTTGCGGAAGCTTCTTTATCTTTCTCGGTACGAACGCCGAGCATACCGTGCCCGACACGCCCGACAAAATACCCGTCGGTAAAGCTCCCTCCGCGCGAGAATGCCCCGGCAAGATATTCAAGCTCGTCTTTCGTCGCCGCGCGATGCTCGTCAAGCAACCTACGCCACACCCGAGTGACGGCAAGAACGTACTCCGGGGGCTTCATACGCCCCTCAAGCTTAAGTGAATCCACTCCGGCATCAATAAGCTCCGGCACGTGCGAGGCAAGGCTCAGATCCTTGAGCGAAAGCGGATAGCTCTCTTTCCCCTTTTCGCCGTACGGCAAACGGCAGGGCTGAGCGCACTCGCCGCGGTTGCCGCTTCGCCCGCCGACAAGCGACGAAAAAAGGCATTGTCCCGAATGGGAAACGCAAAGCGCCCCGTGGACGAATACCTCAAGCTCAAGCTTGCTATCACTCGTAAAGGCTCTGATATCCGAAAGAGTTGCCTCCCGCGCCATTACCATACGCGAAAAGCCGAGCCCGCGAAGCTCCTCCGCCGCCGCACGGCAGTGCCCCGACGCCTGAGTGCTGGCGTGAAGCTCGGCTTGCGGCATCATTTTACGGATAGCGGAGGCAAGACCGAGATCAGCCACAATAAGTGCATCGGCACCTGCGTCAAAATACTCGGCGGCGGCACGAAGAGCTTCGGGCATTTCGCGGTCTGTCACGAGAGTATTAAGGGTAATATAGCACTTAACACCGTACGTATGCGCAAGCTTCACGGCATCGCGCAGATCCTGCCCCTCAAAATTACGTGCATACATTCGCGCATTAAAGGCGGAGCCGCCGAAGTATACGGCGTCGGCTCCGCCCTCTATCGCCGCGGCAAGCGCATCCGGTGAGCCCGCGGGAGCCAACAGCTCCGGCAGTGAGCGTCCTTTATTCATTGATTCTTAAGCTGCTCGATCTCTTCCTCAAGCTCCCCGATACGCATTTCGTACTCGGCATTCAGCTCCTCAAGCCGCTTGATCTTTCTCTGCGCCTTAAGCTTGTCCGAGCAGTAATCAAGTGCGCAAAGGAGCGCAGCCTCGGTCTTCGAGCAGCGATTGCTCTTGAGATATATCTCCCGTATCCGTCGGTCAAGCACTCCGACAAGCGCCTCCACAGCCTCCGGGGATTCATCCGTGACCACGTTCATCGGGATGTCGGCAACCGTAATAGTATACCTTTGTTTCATATCCGCACCGTCCTTTATAATCTGTTGCAAATTAACTCTTGCAAATTCTTTCCGATAGATGTATAATTATTATAATACAAAACCTTCCGTTTGGCAATAGGATTTTTTCGAGCGGAAGAATATTATTTTGACATAGCAAGGAATTATTTTACACGATGACCGACAAAGAACGAGCCGACCGAGCGGCAGAACTTCTGAGGGAGCTGTATCCGGATGCGGTCTGCTCGCTTGAATACGGCGGCGAACCGTGGAAGCTGATGGTGATGGCACGCCTTTCCGCACAGTGCACCGACGCCCGTGTCAACCTCACCTGCCGCAAGCTTTTCGCAGCCTACGCCACGGCAAGAGCTCTCGCCGACGCAGAGCTTTCGGATGTAGAGAACATAATACGTCCCTGTGGCTTATATCGGATGAAGGCGGCGGATATAAAAGCCGAATGCAGGATGCTCTGCGACCGTTTCGGCGGAATACTGCCGGACACCGCCGATGAGCTCCTGACCTTCCCCGGAGTCGGGCGAAAGATCGCCAATCTCCTGCTTGGGGACGTTTTCGGCAAGCCCGGCATCGTCGCCGACACCCATTGCATACGCATCTGCGGCAGACTCGGATTTTATCCCGAGGAGCGCAAGGATCCTCTCCACACCGAAAAAACAATGTCCGAGCTGATAAACGCCGACGAGCAAAGCGACTTCTGCCACCGACTCGTGCTATTCGGAAGAGACACCTGCCGCGCAAGATCTCCCGATTGCCGAGCCTGCCCGCTCGGAAAAATATGTAAGCATAAGGAAAAAAGAATATGAAAATACGTGAGCTTGACCTTGAGCAGTACAAGGACAAACGGATAGCCGTGACCGTCAACGGCAGGATTATGAACTTTCCCGTCGGTTGCACAGAAGCAATAATACGCTCCTGCGGCGATTACGAGATTGAGGATGGCGGAATAACCGACGACGTCCAAGGATGGATATGCATAAAAGCATACGGTCCGTCAAAACAATAAGTCGCAAGACGATCTTCCCGCGGCGGAAAATCACCCGTCGCCATAAATAAATTCAATCAGTTAGTTACACGGAGGACTTATCTTAATGTTTGATTTTATACGCGTCGCCGCCGCCGTACCGAACGTATCGGTCGGTGACGTTGATGCAAACGTAAAGGAAATAATCGAGAAAGCAAAGGAAGCCGACCGCAAGAACGTTCAACTCACGGTCTTTCCCGAGCTTGCCGTTACGGGGTACTGTTGCGGTGACCTTTTCTTTCAAAGCGCACTGCTGAAGGCCGCGCGAAAGGGGCTTCGCGACATAGTGACCGCCAGCGCCGATATCGGAACGGTGATCGTCGTGGGTATTCCGCTTGAATTCGGCGGAAAGCTCTTTAACTGTGCCGCGGTCGTTTTCTCAGGCAAGCTCTACGCCGTAATCCCAAAAACGTATCTGCCGGTATACAGCGAATTTTACGAGCCGCGGTGGTTTACACCGGGCAACGAGCTCGGTAACGGTTCGTTCTGCCTTCCCGACGTACAGGACGAGCCCTTCGCCGCCGGCACGGATATCATATTTGACACCGGATTTTTCCGATTCGGCGCGGAGATATGCGAGGATATATGGGCACCTATCTCCCCGAGCAGTTACCTTGCGCTCGGGGGCGCAGAGGTCCTTCTCAATCTGTCGGCAAGCAACGAAAAAATATCTAAGCGCAGCTATCGCCGCAGTATGGTGCAATATCATTCCGCATCGCAGACAAGCGCGTACGTTTACGTTTCATCCGGCTGTACCGAATCCACGTCGGATCTGATTTTCTCGGGTCACGGTATAATCTGCGAGAGCGGGCGGATAATATCCGAAAACAAAAAGCTCATTGATACCGACTACCTGCTCGTCGGTGACATAGATCTTGAAAAGCTGCGCAACGGAAGATTGAAATTCAAGACCCACGCTCAATGCGCCGCAATATGCAACTCGGGCAAGGTGTTCCGCACTGTGAAGCTCCCCTGCCCCGTTCCGGACTGTGATTTTTCGAATTATCCCGTCCGCAAGCTCCCGTTCGTTCCCGATGACAGGGACACAAGGCTCGAAAGATGCGGGGACATCTTCGAAATGCAGGTAATGGCGCTCAAGAAGCGGCTCGACATCACTCACGCACGCCCCGTTGTCGGCGTGTCGGGAGGGCTTGACTCAACGCTTGCCCTGCTCGTCAGCGTCGAAGCCGCAAAACGCTCGGGAGCCCCCGCATCGTCGGTCGTCGGCATTACGATGCCCTGCTTCGGCACAACGGACCGAACCTACAAAAACGCCGTGGAGCTTATGAAAAAGCTCGGGATCACCTATCTTGAGATTCCGATAAAGGCGGCGGTCGAACAGCATTTTCACGACATCGGTCAGGATCCCGCGTCGTTTGACCTTACCTTTGAAAACGCGCAGGCAAGAGAGCGCACTCAAGTCCTGATGGATTACGCCGGAAAGGTCGGCGGGCTCGTCGTCGGCACGGGCGACCTCAGCGAGCTTGCGCTCGGCTGGTGCACCTATAACGCCGACCATATGAGTATGTACGGAGTCAACGCAGGAGTGCCGAAGACCCTCATAAGGTGGATCATTGACAGCGTCAAAACGCGTGACACGTTCGCACAGTGCGCCGCAGTGCTTGACGACGTGCTCGATACTCCCATCAGCCCCGAGCTCCTGCCCCCGGACGAAAACGGCAAGATCGCTCAGCAAACCGAGGACATCGTGGGACCTTACGCACTGCACGACTTCTTCCTATTCTACGCGATAAAGCAAGGCTACGCGCCGAAGAAGGTCTTTGCCCTCGCCGCGAAAGCCTTTGCCGACGATTTCGACCGGGCAACCGTCAAAAAGTGGCTCGTGACCTTCTACCGTCGCTTCTTCTCGCAGCAATATAAGCGCAACTGCCAGCCCGACGGGGTAAAGATCGGCAGCACGAGCCTCTCCCCCCGCGGGGATTGGCGTATGCCGAGCGACGCCTCCGCCGCGCTGTGGGTCAAGGAAGCCGAAAGCATTGACGCGTGATCGGCACCACGGTAAACCAAAGCGAAAAAAAGTGCTTGATATTTTCACACGATATGTTATAATAGATATAAACAATATTCGGAGGTTAACCAACTATGGCAATTAAAATGAGAATTCTTTATTATCCCGAGAAGCCGAAGCTCAAGGCGGCAGCCGAGCTTATCAAAGCGGAATACGACCTTTCGGTCAACTCGGTCGATACGATCCCGCCCGCGTATTCCTGCAACAACGAGCGCATAGTCATCCTTGCCCTCTCGGTCAAGAACGATGCAGACGACACGCTCCGCCGCTTCCTGCTTGAGCTTACCAAGGCAAGAGCGCAAAACGTTGCGATCATTCACAACGGAAACGCCGCCGGACTTGACAACGTCAAGGCATACATCTCTAAAGCGGGAGCAAAGATAGTGGGCGAGACACTGCCGCTCGACATCGGGCTTTTCTCGGGCAAGAAGCTCTCCGAGGACGAAAAGTCAAAGATCCTCGCTTGGACGAAAGACATCGTCGCCTCCCTCAACTGACGGTTTGAAAACGGTGTCGGTCAAATTTTGCATTTGACCGACACCGTTTTTATATCTGCTTTTTCATTCTGTTAAGCGCACCCTTTTCAAGCCGTGACACCTGCGCCTGCGATATGCCGATCTCGGACGCTATCTCCATCTGCGTTTTATTTTTGAAGAATCGCATATTGATTATAGAACGCTCACGCTCGCTGAGCTTCTTCATCGCCTCGCGAAGTGCGATGCTCTCCAGCCAAGCCTCATCCGAGGAATTGGTATCGCTCAACTGATCCATAAGATAGATTGAATCGCCGTTTTCGTTGTACACCGGCTCGTATAGCGAAACGGGCTCAACTATCGCCTCCATCGCGCGCACGACCGAATCGCGCTTCTCCCCGATCATAGCGGCAAGCTGATCTACCGTCGGCTCGCTCTGACGGTTGCGCATAAATTCATCGCGAGCCTGAAGCGCCCGATATGCGGTATCCCTCATCGACCGACTTATTCTGATCGCGTTATTATCGCGCAGATACCGTCTTATCTCTCCTATTATCATCGGCACTGCATAGGTCGAAAATTTCACGTCCAGGTCAAGGTTAAAATTATCCACCGCCTTGACAAGTCCGATGCATCCGACCTGAAAAAGATCGTCAAGGTCCTCGCGGCGATTGTTAAACCTTTGGATAATACTCAGCACAAGCCTCAGATTACCGTATATAAGCTTGTCGCGCGCGTCAGCATCGCCTTCCTTGCTTCTTTTCAGGAGCTCACGCTTCTCCTCATCGCTCAACGTTTTCAATTTCGCGGTATTTACTCCGCAAATTTCCACCTTATTGTAATACATCCCGACTCCCCCGACGGTGCTCCGTCAAAAGAAGTATTGCCTCGGGACGTTCGGCGTTATTCAGGATCGCGCAGTTACCTTTTTTAGGCAAAAAAGAAACGCCGCGCTGCTGCTGCAGCCCGACGTTTCTTTTTCGTCGATCAGATCTTTTCCTTGACCTTGGACGCCTTACCGACTCTGCCGCGGAGGTAGTAGAGCTTAGCGCGTCTGACCTTACCCACACGAACGGTCTCGACCTTAACAACGTTGGGAGAATGAAGCGGGAAGGTCTTCTCCACTCCACAGCCGTAAGAAACGCGTCTCACGGTGAAGGTTTCGGATATGCCACCGCCGTTCTTGGCGATAACGGTACCCTCGAAAAGCTGAATTCTTTCGCGGTTACCCTCTTTAATGCGGTTGTGAACACGAACGGTGTTACCTATCTCAACCGCGGGCACATCCTGCTTCAGCTGCTCATTTGTAAGAACCTTAATGAAATCCATTTTGGCCCTCCTTATCTCACGGACATTCGTGCTTGAGCGATATAATGCAGAGGACTGTCCTATAATTCGTCCGCGCCAATGCACGGACAAAGTGTATTATACCACACTTCGTGCCGTTTTGCAATAGCCGTTGACGATTTTTTCGATTGATTTCAAGATTTTTTTTGCCTCAGTACACTGATCATTCCCTTAGCCAGCTTCAGCATAGGCAAAAAGTTGATCGCCACGATAGCAACGACTCCGATAACCTGAGACAGTATCGCCGGCGCACCGTCAAGAAACATAAGGCAAGCTCCCTGTGCCGACAGACATACCGCGTTGGCAACGAGCCTCACGACCCCGAGGTCGAAGCGCACCATTTTGCGGGTGTCGGCAGCGCGTATGATGAACACGACCACGTAGCTTATCATAGTGGCAACGGCGGCGCCGAGCGAACCCCAACCCGCACATTTGACCGTCACGCCGAATACCGTCAGGTGATCGGGGATCATCAGAAAGTTCAGCACGATATTGGTCAAAGCCCCCGTCATAGCGGTCAGGAAGGATTTCACACTTCTCTTCTTGACGAGATATATGCTTGAAAGAAAATTCACAAAGCTTGAGAATACGCTTGCCAGCGTAAGCACTGGAATGTACCGCCACGCCTCGAAATAGCTCTTTGCAAACAGTATGGAGGCAAACGGCTGTGCCAAGGCGATAACGACAGCTCCGACCGCGAATATCCCGCCCTGAAAGCCCGAGAACACGGTGGAATAAAACGAGGATCTTTCCTCCGGGTCCTCGGTCTTGACTGCCGAGAACTGCCACGCCTCCGAGAAGACCCCCGTAACGAGGGTAAGCACCGTCGGGATCTTATACGCCGCGGTATAGAGCCCATTTGCATCCTCCCCGCAAAACGCCGTGACCATATATCTGTCCGACACGTTCGTGATCCACCAAAATACCGTCGTCGGTATCATCGGCAGACTGTATTTGAGCATTGATGACGCGATGCTCCGACTGAAGTATTTTATCCGGACGTCGCGCCACAGCCTTGCATATACGAACAGAAACATCCCGACAAGAAAATCGGCTATCACAATAGACAGCACGTAGCCGGTCACACCGTTCAGCACGTTATCCTTCGGCAAGACAAGTAGAAAGATCAGATTGAAGCCTATGGTCAAGCAGGTATTCAGTATTCCCTGCAGTGCAAACAGCTTCGTGCGGTCGCAGGCACGGAGATATTGCGCACACGCCGAATGGAAATTCGACATCAAAACGTAAAGGATTATCAGCCACACGTATCCGCGGAAATATTCCGACAGAGTAAGAAGCGGCATCAAAAGAGCAAACGTCGCGCCGGTTGCCAAAAGCATAAAAATACCGGTTGAAAACACCTGACGCTTATCCTTATCCGAATCAAGGGTAAATCTGAATATACCGTCGCAAAGTCCGGCAGCCGCCAGCGGTATCAGAAGATTTGCCATATTCGTTATCAGATCGGCTTTACCGTACTCGGCTTCGGTAAGGCACTCGGTATACAGCCGCGTCAGAAAGAACACAAGCAACTTTGACGCAAACGTTCCGACCCCGTATATAACCGTATCCGAAAGTAATTTTTTGTATTTGTTCACTCTTTTCGCCCCCTCTTTTTTTGAAGTGTTTCATATTGTATCACATTGTGAGGATTTTCGCAACGAGGCAAGGCAAAAAAATCAAATTTTTTTCTTATCTCCGCGGTCGGAGTAAGCAAAGATCGCGTCTTCATCGGAAGGAAGGCGGTATTCCGTCGTATCCGGCGTAAAAATTACCGCCGACAGGGGCGGAACTCGCGGAAATATTGTATCCTGCATTACAGTCAGCACGCCGTAATTCAGCCGTCCCTCTCCACCGTATCGCTCGGCATCGCTGTTAAAAGCCTCCCGATAACGCGATCTGCCGCCTACGGGTATGCGGCAGTGTTCGCAGTCGTTCTCCGAAAAATTGAAAACGCACACCGCCTCATTGCCCGGGAGCCCGAAGCGTCTGAACGACACGAGACATTCATCATCCCGCCCGTCACGAAGCCACTCAAATCCAACGCTCACGTGGTCGGTCTGCCACAGCGCATTTTCGCCGATATATAGCGCATTAAGCTCGGATAGGTAACGGTCAATCTCCCCTTGCCCGGAAATAATAAGCTTTTTACCCGGTTGTGTCATCATATACGCAAGCATCGCACGCGCGATAGCCTCCCGTTGCCGCGCTGTGCCGAACGCCCTGCCGCGCAATACTCCGTTGCCGTATATCGGAAGAATATATTTTTCCGAAAAAGCATACATTGAGGGAAAGGTCAAGGCACGGTACATTTCCCGGCGTTCAACGGGGGCGGCGGCAATATAATCGATAAGATCGTCAGCCCAGCCGGCATTGATCCTCAAATCAAAGCCCGCCCCGCCGCGATCGGGTGAATGAGTCACCAGCGGGAGCGCACATCTACCGTCGGCGACCGTAAAAGCCCCCGGAAATTCACGGTGCACCTCATCATTAAACGCGCCGAAAAAATCGGGTACCGACGTTCCGCTCCCGCCAACGGCAACGGATGCAATATCAAAACAGATGCCGTCGATATGAAATCTCCTCAGCCAGAAGAACGCCGATGACAAAAAGAAGGAACGGACCTCGGGACGCTCAAGATCGAATGTGCAGTCTCCCGTTGCCGCGTCTTTGCCGCCTTTGGCACAAACGTTCCTGCCGCCGAAAAATCCGGCTTCTGCCCCGTCCCCCGAAGCCGACGGCGATCCGCAGTCCAAGATCACCCCGATCCCCGCACGGTGCATAGCGTCCGTAAAATACTTGAGATCATCGGGTGCGCCAAAGCGCGGATCGGGAGCAAAGCGATGCCCGTATGAGCACTCGGACGCCGAGCCGTCCGAGCTTTCGACGTTCAACGGAAGCATTACGTGAGTGTAGCTTCCCTCGATCAACTGCGGAATAAGCACGTCGGCAATTTCACGGTAATTAAGATACCGCTCACCCCTTCGCTCCTTGACTTGCCGACCGCGAAAGTCGGCTCTGTATACGATCATAGGCAATGCACTGTCAAGCCGTGCTTTACGGTGCGTTGCCATATACCTCTTATCCTGCCACTCATACCCATCCGACGTATGCACGATAGACGGCGGATCGGATCCGATATCAATGGCGCGTGCAAACGGATCGCCGAGCGCAAGCTCAACCCCGTCGCTCGAAACAAGTCTGTACCTATATCTCATCCCCTCAAGCGGGATCTCGCTGCCGTATACGGCCTCCCAGATCCCCATATCGTCAATGCGGATCATCGGCAGATCGCACCAAGCATTGAAGTCGCCCGTCACCGATACCCGAGCCGCACGAGGCGCAAAAACCCTGAAAGCATATACGTACCTTCCATCCCGTTCCCCGAGAAAGTGCACACCGAAATATTCGTACATCCTCGTCGCGGTGCCGCGATGAAAGTAGAAAAGCGCCTCATTTTCGATCAAGATCCCATTTCCTCCGATACAAAAAGCACACACTATATCTTTACAGTATAGGGTGTGCTTTTTTCACACGGTTTATTTTATACAGTGCCGAAAAAATGCCGTGCAAGCTCAAATATACGCTCGGCACTGTGATCAAAGAAGTGCCTGTAAGCTGCGCAAAACAGATTGGTCCCGTCCACGTCGCGCTGACTGCGACATCCCGAGCCGCAGAAGCCGTAATACCGACATTCACGGCACTCGGACGGATGCTCACGCGATTCGGAAATGAATCGCGTCGCAGTCTCCCCGCCGATAAGCTCCGAAAAGCTCAGCTCCGAAATATTTCCCATCTTCCATTCGGAATCGACGTAAAAATCGCAGGGATAAACGCTCCCATCCGATTCAACGGTAAAATAGCATCCGCACACGCCGCGCATAGTACATATCTCCGACGGTCTGCCCGCCGCACGCATAACAAGGTTATCAAAATCCCGAACGCTTATCTCCCGCCCGTGCCTCAGATCGTCGTACCAAAGGTCGAACACAGTGCACAGAAAGCGACCGTATTCCTCGGCATCGAGCGAATAGTCGCCTTCCCCGCCGCGATCAAGGCAAGGGATAAATTGAAGATAGCGGAAGCCCGCACCGGTAAGTGACCTGTATACCGCAGTCGGATGCTTTGCCACCGCACGTGAAACGACGCAAAGCACGTTATACTCCACACCGTGCTTTGACAGCAAGGCGGCAGTCCTCATTACCCGCGAATAGGTGCCGCGTCCCGCGACGTCCCTTCGGTGCATATCGTGTATGTCACGCGTGCCGTCAACCGACAATCCGACAAGGAAACGTTCCTTCGCCAAAAAGCTTGCCATCTCATCATCAACGTTCAGCCCGTTCGTTTGCAATGCAAAGCTGACGGTATGCTTCAAGGTATTATATTTCCTCGTAAGCTCGGTTGCGCGCCGAAAGAAATCAATACCGGCAAGCGTGGGCTCCCCGCCCTGAAACGCAAGGCTGACGTTATGAGCCCGCCCGTCGTTGCCCGCGTATTCAAAGATCCTGCGCACGAGGAGCTCTAACGTCTCCTCGCTCATAATACCGTTTGTATGCCCGTCTATACCGTAATAAAAGCAATATTGACAGCGCATATTACACGCCCCCGAGGCGGGCTTTATAAGTACCGTTACGTCCGGCATATTTTTTCACTCTCGCTCCGTTCGGCAGAGCGTCCTTTCGGTTATTTTACTTTCGGCTTTATCCGAGCTCGGCGGCATACCGTTTGCCGCACGTTTGGCAAAGCCTGTCTCGCCCCGCCTCCCGCGCCATTCGCGCCGTGCCCGATCGCAAGCTCTGCGACGCGGCAATATACCGGCAATCGCGGTACATATGATACGTCTGTCCCGACGCGGTCCAATAAACGATCCAACCGTCGGGTGCGGCGGAAATCGCAGTCACCGTTCCGGGCGCACCTGTAACCGTTCCGTTATCGACGTGTGTCGCGCTTTCGTTCAGTGCATTGCGATAAGCTTCAAGCTGTGATACGGAAACAGTCTCGCCCGCGTAAAATTCGCTCCCGTCCGTAACGTGATCCGCACACGATTGGAGCAACAGTGCAAGCATAAACACGAGACATACGGGCGCAAAGCAGGTTTTTCTCATATTTCAGCCTCCGACAGTAGTTTTTCAAGCATCATCACCTTGGCACCGGAATATTCGTATGCACCCTTAAAATCCCCCGTTTCACGGCAACACACCTCAAGATCGCGGAAAAGATCGTATATAACGGGTGCGCAAACGCTCCCGTCACCGTTCAGCAAGGCACGCATATCGGAGAGAGCCGAGGCAAAATCCCCCCTGCTCATAGCTAACTTTGCCCCCGCGTGAGCTCTGTAAATCCCGTTATCAAGCTGAGCCTTGAGCCATTCACCCATAGATTGTCCCGCGGCGATCAAATGCAGTGCCGTGGCATATACGCAAAATCCGTCGCCAAACGCCAAAGCATCCGAAACGTCCGCCTCTGCGCTGTCGGAATAAACCGACGGCCATATATCGCGCATATAGCGGCAGTATACCTTCGCCTCCGCCAATATATGATCTGCGTTATACGGGGTCTTGCGTGCTTCGGCGACCGATTCGTCAAAGACGGCGGCGGAAACGCGAATGTTTCCCTCCGTAAATTCCTCCTTGGCAATTCCGAGCAAGCACTCGGCGCGGATCAGGGCGATCTCCCCGTCATACGACTCGGGATCGAGCGAATCGCAAAGCTCGCGGCATATTCTGTAATTACCCGATCGGTATGCCCGACGGATATTCTCTATTCCCGTAAGCTTGCGATAGAAGAACTCGTCGTCATCATCGGAAACGAGGATTCCCGCCGGCACGTTCAGCCGCTTCGCAAGATACGCAACCGTTCCGAGCGAAGGAGCTGCCGCTCCCGACTCTATAAGGCTCAGCATATTCCGCGTGATCTTGTCCCCCGCAAGCTCGGCTTGAGTCATAGACTTATCAAGTCTGAGCTTTTTGATCTTCTCTCCCGTTTTCAATAGGATCACCTCCGATAACGATATGTTGATTATATCACATTTTTTCGGTCATTGCAATATCAACGTAAATATAATTTACGACTTTCCTTTTGGTGCGACGGGTATTTACAAATAACGATTATTATTGTATAATAAAAGGTATCAAAAAATATCGGAGGATACTGCTTTGAAGCTTTTGGAAGAACGGATACTCCGCGACGGGGAATTCAAGGGAAACGATATAATCAGGGTAGACAGCTTTCTGAACTGTCAGATGGACATCGGACTCATATCCGAGATAGGCAAGGAATTTTTTCGCATCTTCGGCGACCGAAATATTACGAAGATACTGACGGTGGAGGCATCCGGGATCGGAATAGCCTGCATTACCGCGACCTTCTTCAACGTGCCCGTGGTATTCGCCAAGAAATCACAATCCGCAAATATTGCCGAAGGAGACGGACTTTTGACGGCAAAGGTGCGTTCCTTCACCAAAAAGACCGAAAACGTGATCCGCGTTGACAGACGCTACATATCTCCCGACGACAACGTCCTCCTGATCGACGATTTCCTCGCGAACGGAGAGGCTCTGCTCGGTATGATAGAGATCGTGCGCCAAGCCGGAGCAAACGTTGCGGGTGCCGGAATCTGCGTTGAGAAAGCCTTCCAGCCCGGCGGTGGCATCGTGCGCGATATGGGGATCGACCTGCACTCGCTTGCGATAATCGACCGTACCCCCGACGGGGAAATGGTATTTATCGAAAAATGACCGCGATCGCGGCAAAACCGTCGCGAATCGCGTAAGGGAGAAAATTTTTATGAGAGAGAATCTGCGCCACAGACTTGAATTACTCGTCGGCAACCGCCGGATACTTTCGGAGCGGTATGCCTCCGCTTGGGGAAATCTGCCGCGAACGTTGGCGGCAAGCATCTTCGCCTCGGGCAATGCAATTGCCGACCCCGCGCGGCTACGCCGATCGCTGTCCCTACTCAAACAAAACACCGCGCCGACGTCGGTGTTCCGAAACGCCGTCCCGCGGCTTTATATTGCCGCAAATCTTGCGCTTGATCCCTTCCCCGCCGAAAAGCTTGCAAGTGTCCTTGCCACGTACGGAAAGCTCCGCGCACACTTCGCGCCGAGCGCGTATCTTGCGATCTCCTCATATCTTTTAGACGGGACGGATACCGATACCGCAGCACGTACGTATGCGTCTTATCGCCTGATGAAGGATGCTCACCCGTTCCTCACGGCGGGAAAATCAATTCCCTACGCCGCGCTTGCGTCAACGTCCGACGTATCGGACAAAGAATTCCGCGAGCGGACCGAGATAACTTATCTCAAGTTGCGCGGCTTCTTCCCCGCAAGCTCAAGGCTTTTTGCATCGTATTTGACAGCAATTTCAAAGAAAGACGAGCAAGAGTGCTTTGAACGTCTCGTTGTGCTCTTTGAATCCCTCCGAGCAGAGGGACTGCGATTCGGGAAGAGGCACGAGCTGCCGCTTTTGGCGCTTCTCGCATTAACCGATGAGGACATAGACACCTTTACCGACGAGATGGTGCAAGCCGACGAATACCTGCGAAGTCAGCGCGGCTTCGGAGCGTCGATCGGTGCACGTTCAAGGCTTGCATTCGCGGCGATCTGCCTTGCTCAATCTTACGAAAAAGATGAGAGTTCGCGAATAAATGCCATTGCAGCAGCGACTGTCGCGGCAAAGCTTGCCGACGAAAGCACTGCGTATCAATGAAAGGCAAAAATCTTCCATAACTGAGATAATCGAAAACGGCATAAAATATAGCGTGGACGTTGAGCACAACCAAATGACCCTCAACGTTCACGAAACCGACTGTCTGAGATTTTATCTGTTTTAAATAGTTTGAGAAGGAATAATTATGCCGATCATTGATTATATTGAAAAAAGGCCGGATGATCTGCGTCACTCGGTCGGAAAGCTCTTGCTCTACTTTTACTCCGATCACTGCGCCTACTGCAACGCAACGTCGCCGAACGTTAAAGAGCTGTCGGACGAGCTGACCGACGTTCGTTTTTTGCGTATCGACACCGATATAAACCCGGCGACGGCAACCGAATTCGACGTGACGGGGTTACCCACCCTGATACTGCTCGAAAACGGCGTTGAGCTGACACGGCTCGTGGGACTGACGACAAAAGCACGGTTGCGCACAGCCTTAGAGAGTTTTTGCGAGAATTGCTCCGCATTACGCTGACCGTCATTTGCATTTTTCAAAATATTGTGATATAATATGACAAAATAAAGGTATTCCGGCGGGAGGTGAATCTTTTTGAAGCAACAGATAACGAAGAATGCAATAGAGGCTTCCTTTATGCGCCTTCTTAAGACCAAGCCCTTCGAAAAGATCACCGTCCGCGACATCGTTGAGGACTGCGGTTTGACGAGGAATACCTTTTATTATTATTACCAGGACATCTACAATATAGTGGACGAGGTTCTGCGGCGGTCGATAGACGAGACAATAAGCTCCGCCGAGAACGGCAACGACTGGGAGAAATTGCTCGACCAATCGATAGTTATGCTTCGAAGTGACAAAAAGCTCGTACATAACCTTTTCCTTTCCTCCAAATCAGAAGAGCTGACGGCATATCTCGACCGATCCATCTCACGTCTGATATCGCATTATCTCAATACGTTTCCATCTATCGGAGAGGGTGACCGCGACCTGCTTTGCAGATTTTACACCAATGCATTCAAAGGAATGTTCTATGAATGGATCGCAAACGGGATGGATGCCGAATTCGATAAAAAGGTCAAGCGCGCGATCGATCTTTTCGCCCGTGCGATCACCGAAATCTCCAAGGTCTCGGGCGGTTCCGAATAATTCCTTCATACATCTGCACTTGATTGTATGATTTTATGACAGCACCGTAATTTTGACCGTTGTCGGCAATCGACAAATTATTTATAATTAGGAACACGGGGTCGCCGACGGCGATTCCCGAAAAAAAGCGGGGAGGGCGCATTCGCATTATGAAAAAAAGAATGAATATAGTTATGCAGGCGAAGATATTTAACGTCATCGTCGGTGCTTTTATATGTATCGTCGGGATCATCCTTCTGATCACCTACAATAACGATACTGCGGGACCGTACCTGAAATGGGTCCTCGGTTCGCTGTGTCTGCTGCTTGGCGGCAGTAAGCTGCTCGGGTATTTTTCAAACGACCTTTACAGGCTGGCGTTTCAGTTTGATCTGACCTTCGGCATCTTCATCTCGTTCGTCGGCGTGCTGATATTTGTAGTCCCCGCCGATGAAATAATGGATATCCTTCCCCATATCTTCTCGATATACGTCATCCTCGACGGATCATTAAAATTCCAGATAGCGATAGACGCTCGCCGTTTCGGTATGACGAAATGGCTGATCATACTGCTCACCTCGATCGTGATCTGCCTTGCCGGCGCCGCCGCAGAAATCGGGCTCTTCCGTCCGCTCGTAGGTCAGGCAAATCCTATGACCCTGCTCGGTGTCGCGCTTATTGCCGACGGATG
>CAYWVC010000026.1:0-19226 GCA_964461635.1 uncultured Lachnospiraceae bacterium | reverse complement strand
CCGCGTCCGATGATATTACTGCCCATTCGAGCTTCTGCCTCAAATATCTTACAGTGATCGGGTCCCTTTTCGCTGACGATCACGTATTCCAGCTCGGCGGAGCTGTCCTGCTGGATAAACTGCTGAAGCTGTGTTTTGAAATCGTGCCCTCTTCCTGCCTTCTCGGTCCTTCCGACCTCGGCTTCAAGGAACGGGAGCAGAAATTTGGAGACTTCCGCCTTTCCGAGATCACCTGAATCGAGGTATACCGCCGCCAAGACAGCCTCAAACGCATCGGACAGGATGGACTTGCTCTCACGCCCGCCGTTCTTCTCTTCCCCGATACCGAGCCTTATATAATCCCCGAGACCGATCTCTCGGGCATATCCCGCAAGTGCACGCTCGCAGACAATCTCGGCACGCAGCTTGGTAAGATCCCCCTCGTCGCCATCGCGAAAGCTATCAAAAAGATATTCGCTGGCAATTATCGAAAGGACCGAATCGCCGAGAAATTCCAATCGCTCATTACAACGGCAATCAATACGCTTTACCCTTTGCTCGTGCGAATAGGAGGAATGCGTCAATGCCGTCCTGATAAGCTCCGGGTTATTGAATTTATGTCCCAAGCGCGCCTCAAGCTCGCTTATTTTTTTTGGTAATTCACTCATATAACAGCCTCTCATTCTTCGGCACCGTGCTTAATGGCACGAGCCTCCAATATCTTTCGCTCAAATCCCGCCGCCTCGTGTGCAATATCGTAGGTAACTCCCGTATCCACGACGGCGATCGCCTGACGTATAGCGTTCTTAAACGCTTTCGCGTTCGATGAGCCGTGCGCCTTGATCACGGGTCCGGAGATCCCGAGTATCGGGGCTCCGCCGTGCTCGGTGCTGTCGTACCGATGTTTAAGATCGCGCACGCCCTTCTGAACGAGCATCGCCGAGAGCTTCGATACGTTTGACGCGAGAAACAGCGTTTTCAGTTCCCCGATCATAAGCTTACCCATTCCCTCCACCGATTTCAGGAGGACGTTGCCGGTAAATCCGTCGGTAACCAAAACGTCGCAGACGTTGAAGGCGAGCTGATTTGCCTCCACGTTACCGATAAAATTGATATTATCCGCTTCCGACAGCCGTTTATAAGCCGAGAGCTGCAGCTCGGTACCCTTACATTCCTCGGTACCGTTATTCAGCAGTCCGACGCGGGGCGATAATACGCCGTAGCAATTCCGCATATAAGCACTGCCCATAACGGCAAACTGCTCAAGATTCTCATCCGTCACGTTTATATTGGCGCCCGAATCGAGCAACAGAACCGGCGGGGAAAACGGCAATATCGCTCCGATCGCCGCTCGCTTGACCCCACGGATACGCCGCACGATCAACGAAGCTCCGGTAAACAAAGCTCCCGAATTCCCGGCGCTGACCACGGCGTCACCCTTCCTCTCGGAAAGCAACTTCAGCGCAACGGACATTGAGGAATCGCTTTTTGAGCGCACAACACACAACGGATCGTCCTCCATTGAGATCGAGACGTCGGTATGGACTATCTCAAATCGCCGCAGGTCAAACCCGTTTTCAACTGCTATACGTCTTATCCGATCGC
Source organism: uncultured Lachnospiraceae bacterium (assembly GCA_964461635.1). Classification (GTDB taxonomy): domain Bacteria; phylum Bacillota; class Clostridia; order Oscillospirales; family CAG-272; genus RGIG3994. Next base: position 17,642 of record CAYWVC010000026.1, on the reverse strand, counting down.
TGTTTCCGACAAGGATAAAGCTCGCATTATATTCTTTTGCGGCGGCGACCGTCCCCTTGATTATCTCAAGCGGCGCATTATCGCCACCCATGGCATCCACGATTATTCTCATCTTTGCTAAACGCCCGGATCAAACCGGGGCGCCCCTTCGGGTGTGTTGTTTTTATTCGGGCAAGCTCGCCAACGCCTCCAGCGCTCTTGCCGCAAGTGCCTCGTTTTTTGCGGTCTTGCCGCCCTTGACACGATAACCGAGCGGTTCCACGATGCCGAAATTGGCATTCATAGGCGTAAAACGCCCTATCCCGCCGTGACTGACGTAGCCCGCCATCGCGCCGAGAACCGTCGTAATCGGAAAAATAAGCTTATCCTCGCCGAGCGCAAGCCTTGCCGCATTGATACCGGCAACAAGTCCCGACCCGGCGGATTCCACGTATCCCTCCACGCCGGTCATCTGCCCGGCAAAGAACAAATTCTCTCTTCCCTTCACCGCATAAGTCTCGTCAAGAAAGCCGGGGGAATCAATATAGGTATTTCTGTGCATCGTTCCGTATCTGACGAACGCGGCATTCTCAAGTCCCGGGATCATACCGAAAACTCTTCTTTGCTCGGGATAAGTAAGGTGAGTCTGAAAGCCCACAAGATTATACATACTGCCAGCGACGTTCTCCTTGCGAAGCTGAACCACGGCGTACGGTTCCTTGCCCGTGCGGGGATCGACGATCCCGACCGGCTTCAGCGGACCGTAACGAAGGGTATCAAACCCGCGCCGAGCCATTACCTCCACCGGCATACAGCCCTCAAACACGGTAAGCTCTCGATCGGTGCGCTGAGCCTCGCTGTCAAAGTCGTGAAGCTCGGCTTCCTTCGCCGAAACGAGCTCGTTATAAAAGCTCTCGTACTCCTCGCGCGTCATCGGACAATTGATATAATCGGCATCGCCCTTACCGTAGCGGGAGGCGAAGAACGCCCTCTCCATATTCAAGGACTCAAACTCGACTATCGGCGCCGCCGCATCGTAAAAATGCAATCCCCGACATCCGAGCGTCGATATAAATTCAACCATAGGCTCGGAGGACAGCGGTCCGGTGGCGATCACCGTGATCTCGCCCGGATCGACCGCGCCGACCTCGGCACTCTCGATCTCGACGTTATCCGATTTTTGCAAGGCGTCGGTAATGAATTGCGAAAACAGATCGCGATCGACCGCGACAGCTCCGCCCGCAGGAACGCTCGTTGCGTCTGCCGCCTTCATAATCAGCGAATCGCGGCGACGCATCTCCTCCTTCAGCAATCCGACGGCATTGGAAAGTGCCGCCGCTCGCAACGAATTGGAGCAGACCAACTCGGCAAAGCCCGAAGAATGATGTGCGGGGGTATATTTATGCGGTTTCATATCAATGAGCGTGACCGATACGCCGCGACGCGATGCCTGCCATGCCGCCTCACATCCCGCAAGCCCCGCGCCGACAACGGTAATATGTCCCTTATTCATCTTTGGAAGGCGTATCCGCAGGTAACTCGACCTCGTATCCGCAGGACTTATCAGAACAAACAAGCAGCTTTTTATTCTTTTTTCTCATAAGAGTCTTGCCGCACTTCGGGCAGACCTCGTCCGTAGGGATATCCCACGTTGAAAAATCGCACGAGGGATAGTTTGAACATCCGTAAAAGACTGCCGCTCGTGAGCGCCCGTGACGCTTCACAAGTCCGCCGCCGCATTTCGGGCATTTTCCGGGAGTCTCCTCATTGATGTGCTTGGTATAATGACATTCGGGAAAACGCGAGCAGGCGTAGAAGCTCCCGTATCTGCCGGTTCTCAGCAGGAGCTCGGCTCCGCAAAGCTCACACTTGAGCCCCGTTTTCTCCGGCTCGGGCTTTTGAGGCGCAGTTGCGCCTTCTTCGACCTTTACCGCATCGGCAACGGGTGAATCCGTCTTTGCAGAAGCATTCAGCGGCTTGGTGTTTCGGCATTTCGGATAGTTGGGACACGCCGCAAACTTACCGAATCGTCCGGAACGCACTATCATCCTTGCTCCGCATTTTTCGCATATTATATCGGTCTCCTCGGCGGGAACGGCTATTTTTCCCGCGTCGGAATTCTCTGCCTTAACAAGCTCCTTCTCAAAATCAGCCCAGAACTCGGCAAGAACGGTGTTAAGCGCGACCTCGCCCTTTTCAATATCGTCGAGGCGATTTTCCATATTTGCGGTAAATTTATAATCGACTATATCGGCGAACTCATTTTTCATAAGCTCGGTCGTTGCCTCGCCAAGCGGCGTAGGCACAAGGGATTTTCCGTCGCGACGGACGTAATCGCGCTCCAGAATAATTGATATTATCGCCGCAAAGGTACTCGGTCTGCCGATTCCCTTCTCCTCAAGGAACTTAACGAGCGACGCTTCGGTGTACCTCGGAGGTGCCTCGGTATAATGGCGACTCGGTATTATCTCGTTTGCCCGGAGAATGTCACCGGTTTTAAGCTCGGGAAGCTTAAGGTCCTTGCCGTCTTCGGCATCGGCGGCTCCGTCCTCCGCAGTCTCCTCATAAACCGACATAAATCCGGGGAAGGTCACGGTATATCCGTTTGCACGGAAAAGATACCCGCCGCAGGTCACGTCGGCAGTCACCGTGGAGATCGCCGCAGACTCCATCTGGCTGGCAATAAAGCGATCCCATATCAGCTTATAGAGCTTATATTGATCCAAAGTCAAATGATCCTTTATCATAGAAGGCTCAAGGTCGGGGCGTACCGGACGTATAGCCTCGTGGGCATCCTGTGCCCCGTTTTTAACCTTAAAGACTCTTGGGGTCTTCGGGCAGTACCGTTCCCCGTATTTGCTGCCGATAAGCGCCAGCGCCGCGGTTTGCGCGTCTGCCGAAACACGCTGAGAGTCGGTACGCATATAAGTTATAAGACCTTGAGCGCCGCCGTTAGCCGCGCCTACGTTAACGCCCTCATAAAGCTCCTGCGCGATCTTCATCGTGCGCGAGGATTGGAAATTGAGCTTTTTGGATGCCTCCTGCTGCAACGTAGAGGTCGTGAACGGGGGAGCGGGGGCCTTATGCTTAACTCCACGTTTGACATCGGTCACGGTGAAGCTCTTTTCATCTATCGCCGCAAGGACCGCATCGGTTTCTGCCTTGCTTGAAAGGTGAAGCTTCTTTCCGCTCTCTTCACCGACGAAGTGCACGGTAAAGGGCTTTCCACCGTCAGAAGAAAGCAAAGCGTCGATGAGCCAAAATTCCTCGGGCACAAATGCGCGTATCTCCTTCTCACGGTCAACGATTATCCTCGCGGCGACCGATTGAACGCGCCCCGCCGACAAACCGTTTCTGATGCGCTTCCACAGAACGGGGCTCAGCTTATATCCCACGATACGGTCAAGAATACGCCGCGCCTGCTGTGCGTTGACAAGGTTCATATCGACCGTGCGGGGGGTCTTGATCCCCGCCTTTACCGCGGACTTCGTTACCTCGTTGAAGGTAACGCGCAAGGTCTTGTCCACCGGAATATCCAAAACGGTCGCAAGATGCCACGCAATCGCCTCACCCTCACGGTCGGGGTCGGTTGCAAGATATATCTTGTTAGCCTTCTTCGCTTCTTTGCGGATCTCCTTTATAAGATCGCCCTTGCCGCGAATATTTATATAGTGCGCTTCAAAGCCATTGTCAATATCCACCCCGAGCGTGCTCTTCGGCAGGTCACGGAAGTGTCCCTTACAGGCTATAACGCGGTATCCCGAGCCGAGATACCCCTTTATCGTTGCCGCCTTTGACGGCGACTCAAGGATCATCAGATTTGCCATTTGATCACCTTTCGATTTCAAATCAAAAATTATACGCTTTATTTTTTCAGAAACATTCCGCCGGGAAGACCGGTAACGAGCCCCTTGAGCTCCAATACGGTCAGTCCGGCTATAATCTCGCCCACTCCGACACCGTCCACACGCAATCCGTCGGTTGACACGGCGGTATCGTCCGGCATTGCCGCGTATATCGCACGCAACGTCGGATCAAGTGAGTCAAATATTTTACTTGAACCGTCCGCCCCTTTTGGGGTTTGAATAACGGCAGGAGCAGCCTCCGTCTTGCGGTCGGTCACACGCCGGGCATTCTCATAGCTCGTTGTGACCGCAGATCCCGTCGATTCGTCACCGTATGACGTATGCCGAAGCTTTACGCTCGGCGGAACGGCGTTGTCCGTGGGACGAGATTCGCTCTCGGTCTTCCCTATCATAAAATCGGGCACCGTGCCGTAACGTTGCAGGACCTTGGGATCGAGTTCGCATCTGTCGCGTGCCGCCGCAAGTCGCACGCTGTCGATGACCTTGCCGTAGATCGGCAGAAATTCGTTGATAATATCTTCGGCGCGGAGCACCGGATGTGCGCCGTCGCGTATCAAGGCGTTTGTCCCGTTGGAATTCGGCGAGCCGACGTTCCCCGGGAGCGCAAAGAGCTCTCGTCCCTGCACCAACGCATCACGGGCGGTTATCATAGCTCCGCTGTCAAAATCGCCCTCGACGATAAACGTCCCCTGACTCAAGCCGCTGATTATTCTGTTCCTTTGGGGGAAGGTATACCTCGTCGGTGCCGAGCCCGGAGCATATTCACTGATAACCGTTCCCCGCCGCACAAGTTCGTCGTAAAGCAGCCTGTGCCGTTGCGGATACGGACGGTCAACACCGCTCCCGAGCACTGCTACGGTATGCCCGCCCGCCGACAGTGCGGCGCAAGCGGCTATACTGTCAACTCCGAGAGCCATACCGCTGACCGTTATAACTCCTGCCGTTGCCAATCCGTAAGATATTTTATACGCGGAATAACAGCCGTATTCGCTCATTTTGCGCGTTCCGACAACTCCAACGCAGAGCAACCGATCGAACTGCGGCAATATCCCCTTAACGTACAGCACTATCGGCGGATCCTGTATCTGCCTTAAGCGTGCGGGATATCGCGCGTCGTTCATCGGTATTATCTCTATATTGCGGCGATCGCAAACATACAGAATACGTTCGGCGTCGTCCAAACGTTTATCGGTCAGCACTCCGAATTTTTCATTGCCGTCCCGATCAAAGCCGGTAAGCTGCTCCGCATCGGCCCGATATATTTCGAACGCCGAGCCAAAGCGCGCAAGAAGCTCCTGCGCATACTTATTAGCGGGACCGAGACGCTCCGCAAGCCAAACCCAATACAAGGTCTCGTCGGTCATACGCTACCTCCAATGAACAGATTTATCCAAGCTGACGCTTCTGCTCCCACAGGAGCACCGAGGCGGCGATCGCGGCGTTCAGCGATTCGGAGCTCTCCGCGATCGGGATGAACACCCCGGAGTCGCAAGCGGCAAGCACCTCATGCGACAGTCCGTGCCCCTCGTTTCCGACAACAAAGCAGTCTCCCGCCTCAAGCTTCAAGGCATCAAGTCCGTGAGCATCGCGATCAAGCGCCGCACCGAAGACGCGGCGTCCCTGAGCTCGCATCACCTCGATGACCTCCTTGAGACTCACGGCCGATATGATCCTAAGCCCAAACAACGCCCCCATCGACGCTCGCACCGTCTTGGGATTGTAAAGATCGGCACAGTCCGAGCTGACGATGAGCGTATCAACTCCGAACGCAGCAGCCGACCTGACGATAGTACCGAGATTTCCGGGATCGCGAACCGATTCTATCATCATAGCACGGGCATCGGCGGGCAAAAGTGCTGCGCCTCTATTTATTGTAGCAATTTTTTCAAGATTGTCAAGGTATTTTACGGCACATATGATCCCCTCCGGCGATTTTTCTTCGGATATACGGTCAAAAATCGCATCGGACAGAACGGTAGCCGTCACACCGGAAAAAGCATCCGGCAGGCGCGACATCACCGACGTGACCGACGATTCCCTAAGCAGGACCGTCTCGGGAGATATTCCGTGCGCATCAAGCTCTATGGCGAGCTTTACCCCATCTGTACGGAAAAGCCCGTAAGCATCGCGATATTTTTTCTCGGCAAGAGCCCTGACGCGAATGACCGTCGGATTGCTTTTCGACGTAATTATTCCTTCTTTGATATTCATCGTCTATACAACAAAAACCCGGTATGACCGGGTTTTTGAATAGTCTCAAGCGTTGAGAGCAGCCTTTGCCTGCGCGCAAAGTGCCGCGAAAGCTTCCTTATCGGAGACCGCCAGCTCGGACAGGACCTTGCGGTTCAGCACGACGCCGGACTTCTTCAGACCGTGCATAAAGGTCGAATAGTTGAGCCCGTTAAGCTTAGCCTGTGCATTGATTCTTGCGATCCAAAGCTGTCTGAACTCTCTCTTCTTCTGCTTTCTGCCGATGAATGCGTAATTGCCGCTCTTCATCACGGCTTGCTTTGCCATCTTAAAGTGCTTGCTCTTTGCACCCCAATAGCCCTTAGCAGCCTTCAGAACTTTATTTCTTCTCTTGCGCGTCATAAGCGCACCCTTGATTCTTGCCATTTCTCTTTCCTCCTACCGATTATTTCTGGATGAGTCTTCTTATGTTGGCAGCCATCTTGCCCTCAACATAGTCCGCAGTGCGGAGGTGTCTCTTTCTCTTCTGATCCTTCTTGCCGAGCTTATGACGGTGTTCCGCATGGTTCATCTTGACCTTACCGGTGCCGGTAACGGAAAATCTTTTGGCAGAAGCTCTATGTGTTTTGACCTTTCCCATTTCAAATAACTCCCTTTCTGTTTCTTTATATCATTACAGTACGCGGCATTACCGCGCCCCGAATATGAATCGGTTATTTCTTGACAGGTGTTACCACCATACTGTAAAATCTGCCGTCAAGCACGGGCGGCTTATCCACAGTGCCGAACTCCGACACGGCATCGCGGAACTTATCAAGCACCTCTTTGCCGATCTCCTGATGGCTCATCTCGCGCCCCTTGAATCTCAGCACCACACGAACCTTATTTCCCTGCTGAAGGAACTTTGTGGCGTTTCTCGCTTTGGTCTCAAAGTCGTGAACGTCGATACGGCAGGAGAGCTGAACCTCCTTAAGCTCGACTGTCTGCTGCTTTTTCTTGGCTTCCTTCTCGCGTTTATCGCGCTCGAAGCGGAATCGACCGTAATCCATAATCTTGCAGACCGGCGGGTCACTCTGCGCCGCCATAAGGACAAGATCAAGTCCCTTGTCGTACGCCAATTCAAGTGCGGCGTGACTCTTCATAATACCGAGGGTCTCGCCCTCCGGCCCTATGACTCGCACCTGCGGGAATCTGATGGCCTCGTTGACCAACATTTCTTTTGCGCTAATCGGGATTCACCTCCACATAAAATAAAAGCACGGAAAGCCCAAGCCCCCGTGTATAAGTGCGCCCAAAAACGCCCATATTATACCGTACTCGCAAAGCGGCACGGTGAGAACAGAGCTCGTTCTTCTTCATTGACCTAAGGATTATAACACGCCCGACACTTTTTGTCAAGAGGTTTTGTGAATTTTTTGCGTTATTTTTCGTCCGGCAGATACAGAAGGATATCCTCCACCCGGCAATCGAGGATAGTGCAAAGGTCGTTGACGGTGACCGTGCTTATCGGTTTATTATGCTTCAGCCGATCAAGCAGACTGCGGCTGACGTTATAGCTGTTGACGAGCTTATAAGTGGTCATCTGCCTTCTTTTCAGCGTTTCATAAAAAGGCGCATAGGTTATCACTGCCATCACCTCTTTATGTATTATAAAATATACCCTACTTATTGACAATTGTCGATAAATAGAGTATAATTGCACTAAAAAGCAAGCCAAGGAGATATATATGTCGTACAAGCTCCGCATAAATTTGCTTATTGGCAGGGGCCTTCACAAGGGCATCCGCTCACGGAAAAACGAATATGCTCTTTCGGTCTACGTTGACAACGTGCTGATAGGCAGCACGTCGGACAGTCGGACGTTCCTGATCGACGGCGGCTCTCACGAGCTTCGTACCGAGCTTACCAACCGACGTATCGAAGACTGCATAACCGAATCGATCCGGTCCGAAAAGCTGATTTTCACAGCGGACGGCGATACCGAATATTCGGTGATCGCCGAATCCGAGCGCCACGGCGAGATCGGACTCAGCATTGTCAAGCCCGACGAAGTGCGCGAACATCCGCGGCAAAGCATTTTTACGCGGGCGCGGAAACGCGCAAAAAGCCGCCGCGAAAACTCCTCCGACTGTTAAAAAACTATATTTTACCCGATATCTCGCGGCGCAACCGCGAGATTATCTTTTTTTCTATACGGGATATGTAAGATTGGGAAATACCGAGCAGGTCCGCCACCTCCTTTTGCGTCATTTCACGGCAACCGTTCAGCCCGAAGCGCAGGCTTACGATCAATTGCTCGCGCTCCGAGAGTTTCTCTATCGCTTCACGTATCGTTCGCCGTTCCTCGCGACGTTCAAGCTCGTATGAGACGCAATCCTCGTCACAGCCAAGCACGTCGGAAAGCAGGAGCTCGTTCCCGTCCCAATCGACATTCAGCGGTTCGTCGATCGACACGTCACAGCGCGCGGGGCTCCTCTTGCGTATGTACATTAATATCTCGTTCTCGATGCAACGCGAGGCGTAGGTCGCCAGCTTTATATTCTTTTCGGGGTGAAAGGTATTAATTGCCTTTATCAGCCCGGCGGTTCCTATTGAAACGAGATCTTCTATCCCGACCCCCGTATTCTCAAACCTTTTGGCGATATATACGACGAGTCTCAAATTATGCTCTACAAGCAACGGTCGGGCATCCTCGTCGGTGTCGATCCGCCCGATGACCTCCGCTTCCTCCTCCGCCGTCAAGGGGGCGGGCAGGACATCGGGACCGTTAACGTAAAATATACCGTTGCCACGGTCATTTCGGATAAAAAAGTCGGCGACACGGTGCCTTAAGCGTTCTATAAGCTTCATCAACGTCATTTCCCCCTGTGTTCATACCGCAAGCTCCGGCGGCAAAAGCGCCTTAAAGCCCGAAGTACTGCCATTAAGCTTTGCGGGTGCTATGAGTGCGTTCACCTCGTGCGGGCTCTCACCCGGCAAGGCAACGGTGATTCGGTCCGGCAAAAAGGCACAAAGCACGCCGCTCCCGTGCGCCGTACGGGACGGAACTATCCGAAGCCGACGCGCGGTATCGGGCGGAAGATCGGTCAGGTTAGCGGTACCGTTTCGCCGCACGGCAAGAATAAGCTCGGCGGGAAGCATACCGACCGTTTCATCCACGTCTATCACGACGATCGGTCTGCCGCTTATCGGGTCGCGAAGCAGGTTACCGCTGTCAAACATTGCGGCAAGCTTGACCGATCTTTTTCCCAGCGTGATCTCCACGTCCGCCGTTCGTTCGCTCTGCTTTTTACGGAAGAACCGCCCTCCGGCAAGAGTTGCCGCCCCCGACACAACGGCAAGGACCGCGAACAGCCAAACCGGCATACCGTCCCCGTTCTCCTCAAGAGAGCCGAGCGGCAAGCCGAGAGAATTCAGCATATTGAATATCGCGGTCATAATACCCGCAAGTGCCGCGGATACCCCAACGTACGTGAGCGAGCAAAGGCAGGTGCGCAGGAATCCGACCTTTCGCCGGGGAAAGACGATGACGCACATAATCAAGCCCACAGCAATGGTAACGACAAGCTCAAGCGGAGGCACGAGTCCCGCAAAAAGTATGGCGACCGAGTAAACTCCGCCGACTGCGGAGGCTATCAGAGCCCGTATGCGCGGAAAGTCGCGGTGCAACAGCCTTGCGGTTATGTAAAAGCATAGGTAATCCATACTGAAATTTATCAAGAACAGGAGATCCCCGTATACGGTCTGCCCCATAATCATCACCACCTCGCGAAAACGATTATACACCCATACTCGCGAAAAACCTGTCGGAATAGCAGAGCGCAAGAAAAGTCCCGCATAATTATTATCCGTGAAAAAGCGCTCACATTAATCACCCGATCGGCTCGTATTTTGTCGCGTGCTGTCACAACCTCGCCGCGCGTGAATAAAATTATGAGTAGGTGCAACACTTTAATCGGCACCGAGATCAAAGAAAGCACCCGACACACGCGGGCACAGGAAAGAAATATGAACGAAAGTATTCTCTACGCACTTGCGGCAACGCTCGGAACGTGGTTCGTTACCGCGCTCGGCGCAGCTACGGTAATATTTTTCAAAAGCACAAGCCAACGCTTGCTCAATCTTATGCTCGGATTTGCCGCCGGAGTAATGATCGCCGCGAGCTTTTGGTCGCTTCTGCAACCCGCCACGGAGCTCGCCGAGGCGAGCTATACCGTACCGGCTTGGCTGGCGGTAACGCTCGGATTTCTCGGCGGAGCTCTGTTCATATGGGTATCGGACAAAGTGATCGGTCGCATAAGGCAACGTTCCGTAACGGAAAACGGCAACTCCAAGGTAAACAGACTGATAATGCTCGTGCTGTCCATCACCCTGCACAATATTCCGGAGGGGCTTGCCGTCGGCGTAGCCTTCGGCGCCCTGCAATACGAGGGCTTTTCGCCCGATGCGTTAGCCGGTGCCGTTACCGTCGCCGTCGGTATAGGGCTTCAGAACTTTCCGGAGGGAGCTGCCGTTTCCCTGCCCCTTCGACGCGAGGGATGCTCGCGGTTGAAAAGCTTTCTGATCGGTCAAGCATCGGGAATGGCAGAGCCGATCGCCGGACTTATCGGAGCCTGCGCCGTAATATACGTCAGTGCACTGCTTCCGATCGCACTCTCCTTCGCCGCGGGAGCTATGATCCTCGTGGCGGTGCACGAGCTCATCCCCGAAGCTCAGCGGGAGCGCGACGCTTATCCCTATCTTGCCACTATGGGTATCATCGCCGGCTTTGCCGTTATGACTATGCTGGACGTCGCTCTCGGCTGACACCCCGATCAGCAGCCTCGGCAGGAATGCGTCGGTCTCCAGCTGAGCCCGGCTGTAAAGGATCAGAACGCGATCGCAGGAATCGGCGATTTCTCTTATATCACCGTGAAAATATCTCGGATCGACCGCCCTGATATCGAAATGCCGCACAAGAAACGGGATCACGCTGTTTGCGTAGCTGTCCTTTATCAGAAGCAACCGTTCCCGTGCCTCTCCCTCGGCGGTGATACTTATATCCCCGTAATTTCCACCGAGGAAAACGGAATATTTATCTTTACCTTCAAGGGCATCGAAATCGTACAGTCCGTCAAGAAGCTTCTCTCCGCTTTGACCGTCGCATACCGTAAACGAGCCGTCTCCTTCATACCGATAAAGCATTACCGTATCCGACGACCGTCCGTACAGACCCGATCGCGACGCCAACGTGCCGCAAAAGCCGTCGGCAACCTCTGTCGCAGAAAAGCTACCTGCCCCGTATGCCTCCACCCCTAAGCTGTCGGCAAGCTTACAGTAAGCCGAATACGCGCCGTATGAGGTCCAATGATGATCGGTCCGGTAGAACGATCCGTCGGTAAGATCGGTGATATATATCGCTTCGGCAGAGCTCGGCAATCCAAATCCGGGCTCTGCCGCCCAACGCGCGATCCGAGGCATACTTGCTCCAAGCGATTCTGCCGGGGGCGCGGCGATCGCTACCGTGACCTTATCCTTGCCGAAGAGCTCGCACAGCCGATCGACCGCAGCCAACGACTTGTTAAGCCCCTCTCCCGACGCAGACGTTCGCGAAGGCAACGCGATCAGATATCCGTCGTATCCGAGGGTCACGCCGTTGACCTCGGTAAAAAGCTGCGATGCAAGCATTATACGGGAATAAATACCGATAATTCCCCGTCGGCACGGAAACTGATCCGAAAGGCAATCCTCAAGGTCCGAGGTATAGCTCCCGTCAAACACAGCCCGAAGCGAAAATCTCGGCATTCCCGCCAACAAGCGATTTTCCTCGACGGAGACGCTCTCCATCGGCAATAAAAACGCCAAAAGCGGCACGGTAATCAAAGTCAAAAAAATCACCGCTAACAAAATAACGCCCGGCAGACGGCAGGCGGATATACGTTCGGATCGGGTGTGGCGACGAAGCTCCGCCGCCGCGTCAGCCGTGGCAGTCCGCTTACTCATCGTCGCGCTTTCTCACCCTTACGAGCATAGTGAGCAACGCCTTGCCGTTAAAGGGGATCAACGGGTAAAGGTAGCCCCGTTTGCCGTTGACCGTTTTATTAGTCGCCAGAAGCACGGTGATCCCGATCACGCCGACAGCAAAGCCCAACCAATTGAACAGACCGGTAAGGATCAGCAAGCCAATGCGCAAGAACTTCATAGCGTAACCGAGCTCGTACGAGCTTTGCGTAAAGTTGGCGATCGCCACAAAAGCCATATAAAGTATAACCTCCGGGATCAACCAACCGATATCGACGGCAAAGTCGCCGAGTATAAGTCCCCCGACTATCGACAACGAATTGGTAAGCATATCCGGCGTATTCATAGATGCCATACGAAGCCCGTCTATGATAAATTCAACGAGCAACAGTTGTGCAAGAACGGGGATCCGCCCCATATCGCCCGGGATCACAAACGACAGCCACCCGGGAACCGCAGACGGGTTCTTCAGCAACAGCAACCATACGGGAGTAAGAAACAGTGTCAGCCAAAAAACGACAAATCGCACCATGCGGATATAGGTTCCGGTAGCGGGAGGAAAATAAAAATCGTTAGTCTCCTGAATAAAATCAAATATAGTGGTCGGCAGTACCATCACCTGCGGGCAATTATCGCAAAGCACGAGAACGCTTCCCTCATAGAGCTGAGCGGCGGCAGCATCCGGGCGTTCGGTCATACGTATTTTCGGAAACGGATTATACCAATTCCGCTTGATAAGGCACTCCTTAAGCGATTCCTGACCCATAGTCAGCGATACGGTACTGACCGACGTAAGCTTTGATTTGACGCTTTCAACAAGGCTCGGATCGGCACGATCACTGAGATAGCAGATCACCACGTCGGTTTTAGATGAGCTGCCGACAGAAATATAATGCATCGTCAGCGCAGTATCCCTTATTCTTCTGCGTATCAACGCGGTATTGAAGATGAGCGTCTCCACAAATCCGTCACGCGCCCCGCGCATAACACGGTCGCTCTCGGGCTCGGAGGTCTCCCTCGCCGGGTATGATCGCGCATCGACCGTGATCGCCGCAGATCCGAATCCCGAGCCGAGCATAAGCGCGGCTCCCGACATAACGGAACGGATCATAACGTCAAGGTCCTCCGTTACGTCTGCCTCAACGTACGGCATATTCGCAACCGAAAACTCCTGCGCCGAGTTCCCCGTGCCCTTCAATGACAAAAAGTAGATCATAAGCTTTTCCATAACGCCGTCCTTGATAAATCCGTCTATATAATACAGCGTCAGCTCGTCGTTCCCTATCCTCATGGTTTTCTTCAACATATCAAAATTCTCGTTGACGCGCAACAGTCTGTCAAGCTGGGCGACGTTCTCCTCATATATCAGTGAAAGTCTTCTCATCGGATCAGAACACCTCTCTTTCTTTTGATATTATCTCACGAAGTGCAAGCTCTGATACTCCCATAATTTATTACGTAATAATTCCGTATAACGCGGAAAGAATAATACCGACCGCAATTAAATCAAGGAGGATTTTCTCAAATGGTCATTCTGGATAAGATCGCATTGGTCCTGACCATCATCGGTGCGCTCAATTGGGGCAGTATAGGACTTTTTCGGTTTGATATAGTCGCATGGATCTTCGGCGGACAGGGCGCGCTCGTAAGCCGTATAATATACACGGTTGTCGCGTTGGCGGGAATATGGTGCATCTCAATGCTCTTCCGCCCCGCGGAAGACTACGCCTCCCTCGAGGACAAATAAAAAAACGGGACTGCAGTTATTCACTGCAGTCCATACTTTTTTTATTTGCCAACGCATTGAGGCGGAGGGCTTTTCAGAGCAATCTGAAATAATTATGCGAAAAATCTATGATCCCGTCACGGCGCATCGCCGACAGCTCGCGCGAAAGAGCCGAGCGGTCTGCACCGAGATATACGGCAAGTGAGGCACGGTCAAACGGCAAAAGAAAGCTTCTTGCACGGTATTTATGCTCGCATTGGGTGAAAAATGCGGTCAATCTTTCGCGCAAGGTCTTTTTGGACAGGATCTGTATGCGCTCGTTCATATCGAGAGTGCGTCGCGCAAGCATTGAAACAAATCGACGGTAAAGCTCGTCGATAAGACCTCCCTGCCCGACGTCGGCAGTCCGAAAGGCATCAAGTCCGAGGCAAAGCACCCGTGCGCCGTCGGGGGCGCAGATATAGACGTCGGTTTCCGATACCCTCAACCAACACAGCGACTCGCCGAAGGTATCGCCCCGTGTAACGCTCGCCATCATCATACTGTCCCCGTTTATATCGTCGGTATACACCCGCACGTTTCCGTCAAGCACCAGCCCGAAAAAGCCGAGGCACTCACCCGCGCGATGGACAAACGATCCCCTCCCGTATTCTGCGATCCTTGCATCAAAGATTGCAAGCGCACGGTCAAGATCGCCGTCCGAAAGCTCGGCAAAGAGAGGGCACGCAACAACGGTGCGCCGATCGGCATCGGTCAGACGGAAAGCAGAGCCGCCGTTCATACGCGTTTAACGGCGATCAACGCCGCACATCCCGATTCTTGCTCGTCCTCCGCGATAGGATAGTTCCCCAAACGGTACATAAACACCTCACAGTTAAACTTTTTCATTAGTTTATCACACATCGCACGATTTGTCAAATCAACCGATGCGGCTCCGGAATATAAAAAGGAGACCCCGTTCGGGGTCCCCGCAGTTTTAATCAGTTCTTGGTATAACGGGCTCCGCCGATCTCGATGTACTCGACACCGTCCTCTGTCGTGCCCTGCTTGAACGTCTTGCTTCCGGCATAGGTCGATCCGTCATCGGTATCCATCGTAATCTTGATCGATTCGGTACCGTCCTCGGCGGTCACGAGCTCATAAGTGCCGTAATAGCTCTTGCTTTCGGTGTTGCCGACCAGCGTGCTCGTCGTAATAACCGTGACCTTGCTTCCCTCAAACTTGTAAGTGACCTTAAGTCCGGCAAGCGAGCCGAGTCCGGCTTCGCTGGAGTAGCTGCCCGAAAGAGTCTTTGCGCAGGACGCGAAAGCACAAACGAGCATAACGGCTACCAATGCGACCGCTGTGATCTTAACTGCTGTTTTCATCTTGTTCAGTCCTCCTGAATAATATTGATGTGGTATTATTATACCATTATTCAGAAGCGTTGTCAACATTTTTTTCCTTTTTTCTCACCGTTATCTGCGACACTACTATACCGCAAAAGATCAGTCCGCAGCCCACGTATTGGACGGGTGTCATAGACACGCTGAGAAGCAAAAGATTCCCTATCGCGCCGAACATCGACTCGGTAGAAAGGATTATAGCCGCCACCGTCGGATCGGCGTGCTTCTGACCTATTATCTGAAGGGTGTATCCCACGCCCACCGACATAATTCCGCCGTAGAGTATCGGCAATATTGCGCCGCCGATAGCCGCAGTGCTCAAAGAGCTCCTGTCGAATATCAGAGCAAATATAAGGCTCAAAGCACCGCAAACGGCATACTGAATCCCCGAAAAAACGAAGGGATCGGAGCTCTGCCCATATCGGTCGATAAAAAGGATATGGCACGCCCAGACCGGTACGCTCAAGAGGAGCATACCGTCGGTATAATCAAACGTTCCCTGACCCGCCGCGCAAAGGAGATACAGCCCGACAAGCGACGCAACCGCCCCGATCCAAGTGGTCAGCGAGGTCTTCTTTTTCATAAATACAAAGCCTATGACAGGAACCGCAACGGTATATAACCCGGTTATGAAGCCGGCCTTCATTGAATTTGCGTCCGGGCTGAGCTCTATGGCATACTGTTGCAACGTCGCCGCAGTAAAAAGCAACAGCCCCGCCGGAACACCGCAAATCAGCGAACGCTTCAGCCGTG
This sequence comes from uncultured Lachnospiraceae bacterium, assembly GCA_964461635.1. Taxonomy (GTDB): domain Bacteria; phylum Bacillota; class Clostridia; order Oscillospirales; family CAG-272; genus RGIG3994. Next base: position 1,743 of record CAYWVC010000026.1, on the reverse strand, counting down.
CCGTATCCTTCTTGTCCTTTGTGAAGATAAGAAAGAGAGGGACCATAGTCAAAGCACCGATCATAAACCTCAGCCCGTTGAAGGTATAGGTCCCGACGCTCTCCATTCCCTTGACCTGCGCCACGAAAGCAAAGCCCCAAACTATTGCGGTAATAAGCAACAGTGCCGATGATAAAAGCTTTTTTCTCATATCGGTCATTTTATTCTGTAATTCAATATCGCACGAAACAGCTCGACCGACTTCTCGTAATCCGCGTCGGTAGCCGACGTGCCGTTACAGCTCAGAACGCCTTTCACGGGGCTGTAAATGCAAAGGCAGAGCACCGCATCATCGGATATCGCCGCAAATGCCGACTGATGCGCAAGGTAGAAGTCGGTCTCCTTAAAGATCACCGAGCACCCGTCATACCTCGCATCCGCAGGGATCACGCCCTCTCCGAGCACCTCGTCAAGCCCGCGCATGCCGACTCTGCCGCAAATATCGTCGTATATCCAACGGTCGATCAGGAGGATCGAATACTCACCCGTGGCGATAAGCTGAGAGAAATTGTCGTAATTGGTTGAATTGGTACTTGCATTTACCGTGGCATATACTGTGTCCCCGCTTGCAGACGTGTCGGACGAGCTCTGCTGTGCCTGACTGTTTTTGATATATTCCTCGCTGTATATCTCCAGCACGGTAAAGCCGACACCGTTCTTTCCGAGTCCCTCGGGCATCACGGAATTAAACGCCTTCTTCATCTCAAGCGTCTGCGGGTCGGACGAGGAGAGTGCTCCGCCGTAAAGTATCCTGACGTCGCTTTTTTCACGGCTCGCACACTGAAAGAGGCAGACCGCAAGCACTATCAATATAAAGACAGCGAATATCACCTTCCACTTGTTGTAGTACCAAAAGTTCTCAAACTTCTTTCCCGTATCACTCTGCGGACTTATTTCAGACGCGGGTATCTTATTATCTTCCATCATATCCTCCATCATTTGGCAAGCTCTGCGACCGCGTGGCGAATATCGACAAACCGGATACCGTTATCGAATTCTTTTGCCAAGCCGCAGACCGCATATCGGTAACCGTCGTATGGTCCGTATTCCTTAAAATAATATCTGCCGGAATCCCGCAACTCTCCCAATTCCGCCAAGCCGAGTCCGCAAGCCTTCGCCAAAGCTTCCCTTCGCGTCCAAAGGCGGAAAAATTCGGCATTACGATCTCCGAAGCTTCCGATACTCATCAAGTCATTATATGCCGACGGCTCAAGGAAGCGCTTTGCCACCGCGGGCGAGAAATCGCGTATCAGCTCTACGTCGCACCCGACGCTGTCAGTCGAAACGGCACACATAACCCGGAAGCCGGAATGGGACAGGTTAAAGCAAAGCGTCGAATCTCCCGCACTCCGCCCGTCGGCGAAACGAACGTCGGTCAGGAACGGCTTACCCCGTGCCCCGCAAGCGACCGAATAAGACTCGATACCCCATTCGATCAAGCAGTAATGCAAAAGCAATCCCGCACCGAGCGACAGCCTCTTATCATTACCAAGCGCAAGCCGATCGACCTTATCGCGCCTTATCTGCGGAACCAATGCGTAAGCTGCCGCGAACATATCATCGGCAGTGAGCGGCGATATATCCGCCGCGTAAACGTACGTCCGAGCCCTATCCATAACAACCTCAATATACAGTAGATAAACAGGGAGTGTGTACCACTCCCTGTTTGACCGGATTATTGCTCCAGCGGCTTCATCGTCGGGA
>CAYWVC010000025.1:16060-19949 GCA_964461635.1 uncultured Lachnospiraceae bacterium | reverse complement strand
CTTAACGCCTGCGGTCGTTTTTATGCTCCCGTCCTTGAAGATGAAGACCGCCTCAAAGTCCGCGACCTTGCTCTCATACAGGCGCAAGCCTGCCTCGTATCCGCAAACGAACAGTGCGGTGGACAGCCCGTCGGAGAGTGCACCGCCGTCACTTATGACCGCGACACTGCGAAGCTCGCCGTCGATCGGATATCCCGTCTTCGGATCGAGAATGTGGCAGAATTGCTTGCCTTCAATCGAAAAATAGCGCTCATAGTCGCCCGTGACCGAGACGTGACCGTGCTCCACCTCTATGCTTCCGACGGTTGCCGACGCATCGTCCGGGTCGCGCAAGCCGATACGGTACGCCGAGCCGTCCGCCTTCGCGCCGAATACCGATATTGCTCCGCCAAAGGACAGCAAGCCTCCGGTGACCCCATACGCCTCGCTCCGATCCTCGATAAGCGCAACGACCTTCTCTGCGGCGTAGCCCTTGGCAATGCCGCCGAGATCAAGCCGCACGCCGCCGTCCAACGTTACGCGGTTCCCGTCAACGGAGATCCCGTCGGAGCTTACGAGCTTTAGTGCCGCCGCAAGCTCGCCGTCGGTTGGCAATGAGCCGCGAGCCTCCGCCGCCTCCCAGACCTCCTTGATCGGGAGAACGGTGCAATCGAACGCGCCGTCGGTCAGACGGTAGAGCTCACACGCCTCGGCTATGAGCTCGGCGACAATATCTTTGCAGACTGCCTGACCGTTTCGGTTCAATTGCGCTATATCTCCGGTTTCGCTTGTGACCGATACCGCGTGCTCGATCGCAAGTATAAGCTCCTCGCATTCGTCAAGCAGTGCCGAGGCATCGTTGCGAGCCGAAATATGCAGTTCTATGACCGTATCCATAGCGAAGAGGCTCCGCGTTTGGTATGTCTCCGCGTAAGGATAGCAAGCCGTTCCCGCGAGCGGAATCAGTAGGGCGAGAAGTAAGGTGATGACCTTAAGAGCTTTTTTTGACATTTAAGATCCTTTCAAGCTTTGGGTAGATTAAGTTTGAGATCCCGCCGGTAAGCGCTCCGGTAAAGCACCCGAGGGCTAGCATAACGGGGAGATAAGAAGCCGCCGCGGGAGTGTAGACTGTCATCGCCGCGACGATCTGTCCGAGCGCGTTACAGGCCGCCGATGCGACCGAGACACCGAGAAAGCTGAGCTTCCCCCGCGAAGCGAAGGGGCGGGTTGCAAACAGCGAGGCATAGGAGAGTGCCCCGCCCGCGGCAGAGAAGAGCAGGGATATCGGCGAACCGAAGAGCATTGACGATATGATGACTCGAAGGGTCAGCACTGCGGCGGCATCGGCGGGCGAAAACATCCAAAAAACGAGCATTACGGCGACGTTCGCAAGCCCCAATTTGAAGCCCGGCAGGGGAATCAGCGGTGCGATGGGGAGCACCGCCTCGACGTAGGACAGTATCAGCGAAAATCCGAGCATCGCGGCGTCGGTGCAAAGTCTGCGCGTCGCGAGGTGATCTTTATCCCGCCGTGGCATCGTGATCACCGTCCCCTCCGATTATTGTCAGAGCAATGCCTCCGGGCGCGCATACGATGCTTTGCCCGCGGCACGAGATCGCCGCGCTGTGGAGGCACACGAGGTCGTCGCAATCGCTTCCTACGACCTCGGCTGAGCCATTCTCGATCTTTACGCGAAGCGTTATGCCGTTATTGGTAAGCTCAAATTCGGTGTCGGTCGTTAGCGGGTAGTTTACGGTCCGGTTGTCATTCCCGTTGCGCAGAGTAACCGACAGGTACTGCCCGCCGTCGGAGCTCAGCAACGGCAGGAGAGCCAACAGGACGGCGACAAGTCCTACCGCAATCATTATTAATATATCGCAAAACGTTATCTTAGCCTTCAAGGTACTGCCTTTCGAAATGAATATTTCCGACTCCAATTATACTACCGATCGGGTATGATGTCAAGCAGGAGGGGGAGCGCGTTGAGTTCGGTAAAAGAATGACGCGACACATTTCGGACAAACAGTTAGCGGTTGTAATTTACAAACCGTTTCGTCCGAGGACTCAAAATGTTTGATTATTGTTTCCATTTGCTACATTGGATGCGGTTTTTAAGATGGTTAAAAATACCTATAATTTTATAGTACCGTTGCGTTTGTCGCGACGGTCACGAATGACGACCGACCGTAGGGGGAATGATCCGTGCGAATGATAAACAATCTTAAGGGGGCAAAGCCGACGCAACCCGTCGATAACCTCCGTCACCTCGTATACCGCAACGACAAGGACTACGGGGACAAAACGCTCTATTGGTATAAGGAAAATAAGGAGGATTTTCACGAATACTCCTACCACCGTATGCGTGCCGAGGTAGATGCCATCGGCACGGCGTTTGCCGCGCTTGGAATTATGGATTCCGGGATAGTGATAACGGGTGACGTTCATCCGCGCTTTTTCGCGACCTACTACGCCGCGACGACAGGGGGCGGATACGCGGTCCCGATCGACCGCGATATAAGTCCCGAGCAAACGGTGAATTTTATTATCAGATCCGAGGCTCGCGCCGTCGTCTACACCCGTAATCAGAATGCAAAAATCGCACAGATAGCCGAGCAGCTTACGGATATAGAATATTTTATTCCGATACAGCCCGAGGGCGATTACCGCTTCTCCCCGAAGGTCAAGACGATCGGGGAGATCATTGAACTCGGTGAATCGGAGCTGAAAAACGGGGACGTTCGCTTTACCGAGCACGAAATAGATATGGGTAAGATGTCGGCACTGCTCTTCACGTCGGGAACTACGGGTACTGCCAAGGGAGTTATGCTTTCGCACAAGAACCTTACCGCGGCGGCGAATGCCTCGGTGCTCTCAATGTCCTACGATATGGACAATACCTTCGTTTCTATCCTCCCGCCGCATCATTCGTACGAGATTACCTGCGGCGAGATGGCGATACAGATGCTGGGTGCGGAGATACTCATAAACGACAGCCTTAAGCATATTATGAAGAATTTTGCGTGGTATAAGCCGAATGCCCTGATGCTCGTCCCCGTGATCGTGGAGACTATGCACAAGAAGATCTTCGATGAGGTCAAAAAGCGCAAAATGGAGAAAAAGCTTAGGCTCGGAATGAAGCTCAGCAGCTTTTTGCTCTTCTTCGGGATTGACGTGCGCCACAAGCTCTTTGCGGACGTTACCGGAGCCTTCGGCGGCAATCTCAAGAGCATAGTTTGCGGCGGTGCTCCGCTTTCGCCTCAGATCATCAAGGATTTTTACGCCTTCGGCATAACCGTGCTGGAGGGCTACGGGATCACGGAGTGCGCTCCTCTCGTGGCGGTAAATTCGCCCGGAAAGGTCAAATTTCATTCTGTCGGTCAACCCGTGAAGGGATGCCGCGTGCGTATAGAGAAGCAGAATGAGTCGGATGAAACGGGCGAGATATGCGTTTCGGGCGACAACGTTATGATGGGATATTTTAAGGATCCCGAGGCTACGCGTGAAGCATTCACCGATGACGGTTGGTTCCGTACCGGAGATATAGGCTATATAGACGACGAGGGGTATATTTTCATTACGGGACGCAAGAAGAACGTTATCATTCTCTCCAACGGCAAAAATGTATTCCCGGAGGAGCTGGAGGAGCACCTTGCTCCGATCCCGGAGATATTGGAGGCTGTCGTCACGGTAAGGGAGACGAGCGGCGATCCCGTTCTTACCGCCATATGCGTTCCGAATACCGAAATACTTACCGAAACGGACGAAGAAAAGGTATACGCCGTTATAAAGAGCAAGGTTGATGAGATCAATCGCACCCTTCCGAGCTATAAAAAGATGCTCAGGGTCGAGATCAGAAACGAGCCGTTCGAGCGCAACACGGCAAAGAAGATAATGAGATACAAGATCAAAT
>CAYWVC010000025.1:3803-15960 GCA_964461635.1 uncultured Lachnospiraceae bacterium | reverse complement strand
CTTCGGTACCGACAGAAGGACCCTCGGCAATGCATCGATCAGATCGGATGCCATTACCGAATATTCCGACAGCTCCCGTGCGGCGATATCTCCCGCCGCGCCGTGTATGAAGGCACCGAGCGCCGCAGACTCAAATGCCGAAGCGCCCTGTGCAAGCAGGGAACCGACGGTTCCGGCAAGGACGTCTCCCGAGCCTCCGGTTGCCATTCCGCTGTTTCCGGTACGGTTGATAACCGTGTGCTCTCCGTCGGAGATTGCGGTATTATGATCCTTAAGCAGGCAAATAACTCCGTGCTCGCGGGCAAAGCGCTCACAGTGCCCCGGGATATCGTCAAGCAACGCTTTGACCGGGATTCCCGTCAGCCGCGACATCTCCGCCGGATGCGGGGTGAGGATCGAGCCGCGTGGGATCCTTGCTTTCAGCTCTGCGTCGTAAGCGATAATATTCAGTCCGTCGGCGTCTATGACCGTCGGGACTTTCGCACTTTCAAGTACACACCGTACGATCGAACGGGCGGTATCAGAGTTGCCGAGACCTACGCCGAGAACTATTGCGTCGGCGCGTGAAACCGCCGCTTTTACGGTGTCGTCAAGCGTATCACTGTTATATACGGTGACCGTTGCCTCGGGGATGAGCGTTTGATATACGGTAAGATTTTCCGGTGCGGACAGTATCCGTACCAATCCGCAACCCGTTCGGTACGCCGCCTTTGCCGCAAGGTACGCGGCACCCGCCATCCCGACCGATCCTCCGACGATAAGCAACGTGCCGAAGGTGCCCTTGTGCGACCGCTCGGGGCGCGGCGGCATACGGGAGAGGCCCCCGTAGGTATACGAATACATTTCTGACGTTGACGTAACGATCACTGCCTTTCTTCCGAGTTTCATAAATTATACCACACGCGGCGCGTTTTTTCAAATAGTTATTGCAAGATAAAGAGAAATATGATAAAATGCGCCTGTGGGCACTTGATGACCGAGGGCGAAAGTTAAGTTAAGAACTGTTGGTGTCGCCTTATGGCGGCGGAAGGGAGATCAATATGAAAAAAGGTGTATTTATAACCTGTCCCGGGCTTGAGGGGATTTCGTATAAGCATCCTTGGGCGGGGCGCGATACGGTATATAACAATCGGGAAATAGATATATGTCCGCAAAAAGGGCTTCTGACGGTAATGAAGTGCTTTGATACGGCGTCAAGGGTCAGGTCGGCTACGCTCAGGATCACCTCGCTCGGTATATTCGAAGCGCTCGTCAACGGCAAGCGCGTCGGAGTCGGCGATGCTTACGATGAGCTTGCACCGCTTTGGACCGATTATACTCATCGCGTGTTTGAATACGAATACGATATTTTGCCGTATCTTAAGAAAAAAGGCGGGAACGTCTTTACCGCGCGCGTTTCCCCCGGTTGGTGGTCGGGGAGGATATCGTTCGGCTATTACGGCTTTAAGCCTACCGCGCTTTGCGCCGAGATAGAGCTCGTCTATACCGACGGGAAGTCCGAGCTTATTGCGAGCGACACGGACTTTCAAGCGGCGGTTGCGGGGCCCGTTCTCTTCGCCGATATCTGGGACGGCGAGTACTTTGACGCGCGAATCCCCGATCCTGCGGTAAGCCCCGAATCGGTCGATTGGTGCCGCGCCGCAGCGTTCACCGATTTTTCCTGTGAGATCGTTCCGTTTGAGGGCGAGCCCGTCCGGGTCAACGAATACGTTTCCCCGATCAGTGCGACGGTGTGGCGCGGTACGAAGAAGAACGGCAGTGAATACGGCGCCGTACGAGTCCTTAAAAAGAGAGTAGGGGATGATTGTGAATCGCTTGACCTGAAGGCAGGTCAGCACCTGACCCTTGATCTCGGTGAAAACCTTGTTGGCCGCCCGGCTATCGCGATAAGAGCCACCGACGGAGCGACGGTGAGCTGTCTGTTTGCCGAGATGCTGAACGACAGCGGGGATCCGAGCCGCGGCAACGACGGTCCCGAGGGCAGTATCTATATAAAAAATTACAGATCGGCGTTGGCAAGGCTCAAGTACGTCGCGGCTTCCGAAAATTCGCGCAAGCAGCTTAACATATTCAGACCTCTGCATACCTTTTACGGCTTCAGATATATAGAGCTTACCGCCGATCGGGATATTACGGTCGAGTGCGTTACTGCCGAGGTGCTGGGATCACGTCTTTCGCCGCTCGGTGAGTTTAAGTGCTCGGATGCCGAGGTGAATAAGCTCTACGCCAACGTAAGGCGTGGAATGCTCGGAAATTATCTTTCGGTTCCGACCGACTGCCCGCAGCGCGATGAGCGCCTCGGCTGGACGGGGGACACGCAGATCTTTTGCGGTGCGGCATCGTATATAGCCGATACCGACCGTTTTCTGCGCAAGTGGCTCGGCGATGCGCGCGATTCACAGCTTGGCTACGGCGGTGAGTATTGTGACGTTATTCCTCGCGTATTCGGCGGCAAGGGTCACGGCGGCAACGCCGCTTGGGGCGATGCCGGGCTTATCGTGCCGTATAAGCTGTACCTTATGTACGGTGACGTTGGCGTGATAGAGGAAAACTACGCCGCTATGGAGTCTTATATGGACTATCTGTCTCAATATGGGCTTGAGGGACCCCATACGGCATACGGAGATTGGCTGAACTACGAGGTCACCGATAAACGGTATATCGCCGTGTGCTATTATGCTTACGATGCTTTTATTATGGCGGAAGCATCCGAGCTCGCGGGGCGGTCCGACAGGGCGAAATATTACCGCGAGCTTCGCGAGCGCATCGTTGCATACTATAAGGAAAAATATGTTCAAGACGGTGAGATAACCGAGAAAACGCAGACCGGATATCTGTTGCCGCTTGCCTTCGATATGGTTGAGGGCGAGCTGTACACGAAGACCGTGCGATTGCTCAAGGAAAAAATAGCCGATAACGGTTATACGCTTTCCACCGGTTTTGTGGGGACGGGAATACTTAATCAGACCCTGTCAAAGGTAGGGCTGGACAAGACGGCTTACTCGTTGCTCTTGAACACGCGCGATCCCTCGTGGCTGTATTCGGTGCGTCAGGGGGCGACGACGGTGTGGGAGCGCTGGAATTCCTATACCAAGGATAAGGGCTTCGGAAACGTCGGAATGAATTCCTTTAACCATTATGCCTACGGTGCCGTTGCGGAATGGATGTATGCTTATATGGCGGGCATCAGACCGGATCCGGAGTCCCCGGGCTTTAACGGCCGCGTTATCCTTGCCCCGCGTCCCGATACGAGGACGGACGGCGAGCTTCCGAGCGGACAAAGCCGTATAACCTCGGTTTCGGCGCGTTACGGCGAGATAACGAGCGAATGGGCGTACGAGAACGGGAGATTCGTTTGGCACTTTACGGTCCCGGACGGTACGGCTAAGGTGGAATTCCCCCGCCTTTACGCGCAAAAAGAAGTCGAGATCAACGGAGCTCGCTTTAATATTGACGAGCTCGGGGGCACCGTGGAGGACACAAAGCTCGTTTTTGAGCTTTCGGCGGGGCGTTATACGCTAAAATGAGCAACAAAAAGCGAAAAAACACTTGACAAAATTGCCGTTTCCAAGTATAATACTGTGTGTTGCGTTTTTGGAGGTATCTCTATGAAGCTTGATCTGCGTCCGATGCTTCGCGGCGAGATCAGCCGTATGCCCGTTTCGTTCAGCTTTGAGTACGACGGGATCGATGACGTTACCGTGAACGGTGACGTTGAGGTTACGGGTGATATCGTGGATAATGCGGGGTATATGCGTATGACCCTGTTGATCTCGTTTGATTACACGGGTGAATGTGCGCGTTGCCTTGATCCGGTGAGCGGTCATTTTTCTACCGAATTTGAACGCACCGTGGTGGACGAGGGGACTTTGACCGAGGAGCAGCTTGAAGATAACGTCGACGAATACGCCGTGATAAGCAACGGATTTCTTGATATCGACGATCAGCTCTCGGAGGAGATACTCTACGATTTCCCGAGAAGGCTGCTTTGTTCGGAGGATTGTCCCGGGCTTTGCCCCAAGTGCGGCAAGAAGCTTGGGAACGGGGCGTGCGGATGCTCGGCGGACGAGCCCGATCCGCGTTGGAACGTTCTTCGCGAATATTCCGAGCAATTGAAGAAAGAGAATAATAATTAATATAAAGATTTTTTCAGGAGGTGTGTAGGTAATGGCAGTACCGAAGCGTAAGGTTTCCCAGGCACGTCGCGATAAGAGACGTACCGCTAAGGAAAGATTGGAAGTTCCGGGCATGGTCGAATGCCCCAAGTGCGGAAATCTTGTTCTTTCACATCATGTCTGCAAGAACTGCGGAACGTATGACGGCAAAGAAGTTATCAAGGTTGAAGACGAAAAGCAGAAATAATGCTATAATCAGCAAAAGACCGACGCTCCGGCGTCGGTCTTTTGCTTTGCTGTTTTTCAGTCGTTCGCGGGCTTAAGCACCTTAAGCGCTTCGTACACCGAGCGAACGGGGATAAGCTCTATTTTGTATTCGTTTTTCCTCTTTTCAACGTTGCGGAATGGGATGACCGCCTTCTTGAAGCCGAGGCGCTCTGCCTCGCGCAGGCGGGCTTCCAAATTTGACACCGACCGACACTCACCGGAGAGCCCGAGCTCACCGAAGGCTATAAGATCGTCGGGAATGACCCGATCGGTGAGGCTGGAGACAAGGGCAAGCGCCGCGGCAAGGTCGCAGGCGGGCTCGTCGAGCCTGAGTCCCCCGATAACGTTCATATATACGTCGTTGACCGAAAAGCGCAGACCGAGCCTTTTTTCAAGCACTGCAAGTATCAGACAGATCCTGTTATATTCTATACCGTTTGCGGTGCGGCGCGGGGAGGGGAAGGCGGTCTGCGATACAAGTGCCTGTATCTCCGCTATCATTGGCCTCGTGCCCTCCAACGTGCATACGGCGCAGTTTCCGGGCACTCCGGTCGGTCTGCCCTCCATAAGTGTTTCCGAGGGGTTGGGCACCTCTGCAAGACCTTCATCGGTCATTTCGAACACTCCGATCTCGTCGGTGGAGCCGTAGCGGTTCTTTACGGCGCGGATTATTCTGTATGACTGCCTGCGATCACCCTCAAAATAGAGCACTGCGTCGACCATATGCTCAAGGACCTTGGGCCCGGCTATTCCGCCCTCCTTGTTTACGTGCCCGACGAGCAGGACCGAGATGCCGTGGCTCTTGGCTTTTTCTATGAAAGAGAAGGCGCATTCGCGTACCTGCGTTATACTGCCGGGGGAGGACCCCGACGCATCGCTGTATATCGTCTGTATCGAGTCGGCGATTATGATGTCGGGCTTCAGCTTTTCGGCTTCGGCAAGAATCGTTTCCACATTGGTTTCGTTCAGCAGATAAAGGTTCTTGCCCGTGACCCCGAGGCGCTTGGCACGGAGCTTCAGCTGACCGCCCGATTCCTCGCCCGAGACGTACAGAATTTTTTTGTGGTTTCCGAGAATGTCGGAGATCTGCATAAGCAAGGTGGATTTGCCTATGCCGGGCTCGCCGGAGATCAAAACGACCGATCCTACGACAATACCGCCGCCGAGAACACGGTCAAATTCATCCAATCCGGTGGATATCCGCATATATTCGGGCATATCGAGCTCGTCAAGCTTGATGGAGCGTGACGGCGCAACGATCCCCGTGCGTCGGGCGGAAACGGCTTTCTCGTCCCTTACGGTCTCTTCGGCGAAGGAGTTCCACGCTTCGCACGACGGGCATTTGCCAAGCCATTTGGGGCTCCGATACCCGCATTCCGAGCATACGTATATACTTTTCGATCCTTTCATATGTGCGTCCTTTCCGCGTGATCCGCATCAAAAGCCTTTTTCTTATACTAATTATAACGCGGAGCGTGCGGAAAATCAAGGGTATTGACGATAAATATATTCTCGTAGCGAGCAAGCGATCGAGAGGGCAAGCTCCTGACGGTATTCCTCGTTGCAGAGACGTGTGCATTCCTCGGGATTGCTGATAAATCCGCATTCGATCAGTATTGCGGGGCAGGTGAGCTTGTCAAGCAGGTATATGCTGCTTGTTGCTGCCTTCGTCCTCCGTGTATTCGAGGGTTGAAGGTTTACGCGAACTCCGTCCTGTATAAGCCTTGCCAGCACGTTGCTCTCCTCGTTGTTCGCGGAATAATAGACCTGCGTGCCGCTGTATTTTGCTATCGGGAACGAGTTCATATGTATGCTTACGAATATTGCATTATCAACGCTTTCCGCGATCTTTCTGCGCGCGGAAAGGTCGCCGTTCTTGTGACTTGATGCGCCTTCATCGCTTAGCATAATGTCCGAATCTCGGGTGAGCAGAGTGCGTATGCCCATCGCGTTAAGCATATCGGAAAGCTTGAGAGCTACGTCGAGGTTGAGGTCCTTTTCGCATACCGAGTTGGCACCGACGGCACCGCCGTCCGCGCCGCCGTGCCCCGGATCTATGATGACGGTCGGAGCGGCCTTGCCACCTTCCGATGCGGCAAGTGCATCGCCGATTCCATCCGTTGCAAGCGATTCGATGAAGCTCCAAAGCGAGCATATGGCGATCCCTATGCCGATGAAGAGCAGGGAAAAGACGATGAATTTTATCATATTGGAGGATGCGCGCGAAGAACGGTTCATATGTTGACGGATCCCTTTTAAAACGATATCGGGCTTGAGCCCGATATAAGTATATATTGTACCGCGGTAAAATATGCTCCAATGCAAAACGGGTGATGCAACATCGTTGCATCACCCGTTTTGAAAGTGCAGTTTCAGCCGTTCTTTTCGGCTTTCTTTTCTTCAAGATAGTTGACGATATCACGGACGGTTACGAATTTGCTCATGTCTGTATCGTCGATTTCAATGCCGAACTTATCCTCGCACTGGCAAACGAGATCGGCAAGGTCGACCGAGCTGATGCCAAGGTCGGCAACCAATTCGGACTCGGGCTTAATATCTGCCTCGTCAATGAGGAGCTCACTGACAAGCAGATCTTTGAGTTCTTCGTACATTTTCAGATCCTCCAATGCCGCAAGCAAGCAGTTACGCGCGCCGACGGCAGTAATTTCTGTGCAATAACCACAATTACAAGTATTATATATAAAAAAACGCCGCTTGTCAAGAAATATTGGCAAATATCTTGCAAAAATCGGTAAAATGATATAAAATGAGTTTGTTAACAAGATATATTTGGTACTTTCAACGTGTGGGAAGGGCTTTTGACATATGGGGATCTTTCACAAGCGCCCGTTTATGCTGTGCTGGGCGTGCTTGCTGTTTACCGCTGCAATACTGTACTACTTTGCGGCTGTCGTAAAGATAGCCGTTATGACGGTATTGGCGGCAGTGACCGTTACTCTTGCCATCTGCCTGCTTCTCGGCAGGGGAAAGCGTCGGCGCATCGGTCTGACGGTCGCGCTCATTGCCGTTGTGTTTTCGTTGCTTGCCGCCGCCACATCATATTTATATTATGACGTATGGGTGGGCGGATATGAATCCGAATCGGGCAAGGTGTCGGACGTGGAGGCTTTGGTCACGTCGGTCGATCGCGGCTCCGATTTCTTTACCGAATACGACGTAACGGTAAAGCGCATCGACGGTGAGCGACGGTACGGAAAGGCTAAGCTGATTCTCAACTATCACGGAACCTTTCACGTCGGGGATGTGATCACTGTCAAGGCGACCGGGACTTCGCTCAAGGAGGTGGCGGCTGACCGAATATCGGTAAGCGCTCTGTACGCCGAGGGTTACGTGGCGGCGTTCACGTCCGAGAACGACGTTCCGGAAGACGCGAACGTCACGGGCGACGGCAGTGCCGTACCCGCCGTGATCCTTTCGAACCTTAACAGCGAGCTTTCCCGCAAGCTCTCGGAGGGGATCGGCGGTGATGCGGGTGCACTGTCGGCGGCAATTTTTCTTGGGAATCGCGGCGGTCTGTCGGATGAGATCGCGCGTGACTTTACCCGATCGGGCATCGTGCACCTGCTTGCAATAAGCGGCACGCATATCGCTGTTATTGCCGCGCTTGCCGAGGGAGTAATGGCTCTGCTCGGAATGAAAAAGCGAGCCCGTTGCTTCGTTATGATACCGTTGCTTTTGGGGTATCTTTGTCTGACGGGCGGATCTATCTCGGCAACGCGTTCGGTGCTTATGTGTATTGCCGCGTATCTGGCTTTTATGAGGAGGTATCCTCCCGACCCGCTCACAGTCCTGTTTACCGTTTGCGGTGCAATCGTGCTTTTATCGCCGGCGGCGGTATCGGACGTCGGATTCTGGATGTCATTTTCCGCCACCTGCGGGATAATCGTTGCCGCACCGTACGTGGCAAAGATATTAAAGCGTAACCAGAAGGAGAGCAAGCTGATATACGGACTTAAGACCGCAGGCAGAGCGGCCGTATCGGCGGTTCTCGTTTCGTTGACGGCAAGCTTTGCGATAGCGGTTATTATGTGGTATGAGTTCGGGGAGGCATCGGTGATCGCCCCCGTTACGAATCTTCTTACAGGATTTGCGGTGAGCGGAGTTATTATCCTTGCCCCGATCTATTTGCTCGTGTGCGGAATACCTTGGCTTGCAGCCCCTGTCGCTTGGCTCAGTCGCGGTCTGTCATCCTACGTTTTGACGGTATCGTCGGCACTTTCCGCACCGCGTTACTCGGTCGTTTCGTTGAAATACGGCTTTGCCGCACCGCTTACCGTGACGTTCGGTGTAGCTATGGCTGTTTTGCTTGTGATAAATTTAGGGAAACGCAAGTGGGCGGTGCTTATACCTCCGGCGGCGTTGGTGCTGACGTTTTCGCTTTGCCTCGGCGTTTTTTCAGCCGTGCACGGCAACGAAACCGGGGTTACCTATTTGAGGCAAGGCGAGCGTGAGATGCTTGTGGCTGTCAATTCGGGCAGGGCGTTCATCTGCGATATCAGCGACGGCAATTATTCCAATTTTTATATCGCGGAGGATGAGGCATCCGATATGTATGCGACCGAGGTCGAGGTGCTTATGCTTACGCATTACCACGATAAGTATACGGTATCTCTGAGGACCTTTCTCGGGCGGCACTTGGTAAGGCGGCTTTGGTTGCCCGAGCCTATGGATCACGGCGAGCTTCTGATATTGCAGACCCTTTGTACGGTCGCGGAGGAGTATGGAACCGTTGTGACCGTATATGAACGCGGTGACAGTCTGCGTATATTCGGGCAGGGAAGCGTTACTGTATTGCCGTATGAAAGGCTTGACCGATCGGCACAGCCCGCCGTCGGGCTGGTGATTGAATACGGTCAAACCCGACTTACGTATATAGGCTCATCTTACTTTGAGACCCGGTCGGCGGCAACGGCGATAGCTTCGGCAAACGAAAGTGAGCTTCTGATCCTCGGGACGCACGGCCCGAATATTAAGGAGGCTTACGAGCTGCCGATCGGAGCTAACACGTCAGATGTCGTTTTTGCTGATGATACCGTCGTTGCGAAGGCGACCGTGCCGCCCGAACTTAACGGTCAAGCGGAGCTTTGCCTTTGTCCGGAGCGTTGGCATACCGTGTTGGATTAAGTTGTTCATCGGATGGTTAAATTGTCCAAATCGGCGGATGACTGATTGCCGCTCACGATAAAGTTCAACAAAAAAACAGTAAATCCGAAAAATCGGTTGACAGTGCCCTGATTGTCTGCTATAATAAAAACGAATTCAATAGCGGGTTCATTGCCCAAGGCTTATATAATATCTGAGATAAGGTCAGAAAGTTTCTACCGGATAACCGTAAATCGTCCGACTATAAGTTCTATGCATAGGCGTATTATTTATATTTTCGGCGTACACGGCTCGGATAAGGGGCAGTGTGCGCCGAAATTGCTTTCACAAAACAAACCGGAGATTATCCGGAAAAATATCGGAGGAACAGATATGTTCAAAAAAGCGGTTTCACTCTTGATTGCCATCTTGATGGTACTTACGATCGGCGCTTCCTTCGCTTCCTGCAGCGACGTTGAGGACGGTGGCGAAAATGTCATTTCATCCCCGCTGGAAGCTCCGGAGCTGACCAGCACCGTAACCGTTCCCGACGACTTCAAGGTCGGATTCATTTTCCTTCACGATGAGAACTCCACCTACGATGCAAACTTCATTAACGCCGCGAAGACGATGCAGACCGTTCTCGGACTTAAGGATTCGCAGATCGTTATGAAGACCAATATCGGTGAGGACGATTCCTGCTACAACGCCGCCAAGGAGCTTGCCAACGGCGGTTGCAAGGTAATATTCGCCGACTCCTTCGGTCACGAGTCCTTTATGATTCAGGCAGCGAAGGAATTCCCGAACGTTCAGTTCTGCCATGCTACCGGTACGCAGGCTCACGTTGAGAATCTCTCCAACTATCACAACGCTTTTGCCTCCATTTACGAGGGCAGATACCTCGCCGGCATCGCCGCGGGTATGAAGATCAACGAGATGATCGCGAATCATACGAAGATCAACGGCAAAGAGGTCACCGCAGAGAATGCTACCATCGGTTACGTCGGTGCTTACACCTATGCAGAGGTTATTTCCGGACTTACCTCCTTCTATCTCGGTGCAAAGTCGGTTTGCCCGAGCGTTACTATGAAGGTTCAGTTCACCGGTTCTTGGTACGATCAGGCTCAGGAGCAGGAGGCTGCTCAGGCTCTTATCACCAAGGGCTGCGTCCTTATCAGCCAGCACGCCGACTCGCTCGGTGCTCCCGCCGCTTGCGAGGCTGCGGGCGTTCCCAACGTTTCCTATAACGGAAGCACGATGGCTGCGGGTCCCGAGACCTTCATCATCTCCTCCGCTATCAACTGGGCTCCCTATATGGTATATATGGCAGAGTGCGTGATCAAGAATGAGGCGATTGCCACCGATTGGTGCGGCGGCATTGCCGAGGGCTCGGTCGTGCTCAGCGTGATCAACGGCAACGTTGCGGCAGAGGGCACCAAGGCGGCACTTGAGAGTGCTATCGCCAAATTCAAGGCGGGCACACTCCACGTTTTCGATACCGATACCTTCACCGTTAGCAACGCTAAGCTGACTACTTACAAGGTTGAAGACATCGAGGTCGTTAAGGACGGATATTTCTCGGAATCCGACTTCCGTTCGGCTCCGTACTTTGACGTTACTATCGACGGAATAGAGTTCCTCAATACCAAGTATTGATCATCCGAAAAGGATAAAACCGAATAAGGCGGG
Source organism: uncultured Lachnospiraceae bacterium (assembly GCA_964461635.1). GTDB lineage: Bacteria > Bacillota > Clostridia > Oscillospirales > CAG-272 > RGIG3994. The sequence continues at coordinate 4,786 of CAYWVC010000025.1, read as the reverse complement.
ACATTTTGCCCCGCCTTATGCCTCTTTTTACGATACAGAACGCGGAGGAATACTGTGGAAGCTTACGCTCTTGAATTAAAGCACGTTACGAAACGCTTTGGCAGCGTTGTCGCTAACAACGATGTGAACCTTTCCCTTAAGCGGGGAGAAATACTCGCCATTCTCGGCGAGAACGGAAGCGGCAAAACGACGCTTATGAATATGATATCGGGAATTTATTTTCCCGACGAGGGAGAAATCTTCGTTAACGGGGAACCCGCAATTATCAGTTCCCCCAAGGACGCGTACAAATATAAGATCGGTATGGTGCACCAGCACTTTAAGCTGATCGACGTCTTTACGGCAGCCGAGAATATCGTTCTCGGCGTTAAGAATGAAAATAACGGGTTGAACAAGGCGGCGGAAAACGTCCGGCAGATCGGCGAAAAATACGGCTTTGAGCTTGATCCGAAGAAAAAAATATATGAAATGTCGGTGTCGGAAAAGCAGACGGTGGAGATACTTAAGGTTCTTTACCGCGGTGCCGATATCCTGATACTTGACGAACCGACGGCGGTTCTCACTCCGCAGGAGACCAAAAAGCTCTTTGACGTTATGCGAAAGATGAGGGCGGACGGCAAGTCGATAATCATAATAACACATAAGATGCACGAGGTGCTTGAGATATCCGACCGCGTGGCGATCCTTCGCAAGGGCGAACACATCGCGACCGTGGAGACGGCGGGTGCCGATCAGAACGTGCTTACCGAGATGATGGTGGGCAAAAAGGTGGCGCTTAACATTGAGCGCACAGAGCCGCAAAATTCGGTAGAGCGTCTGCATATCGAGGGCTTGAATATCACCGACAAGGAGGGCTTGCGCGTTTTGACCGACGTCTCGTTCAGCGTATTCAGCGGCGAGATCCTCGGTATTGCGGGCATTGCCGGCAGCGGTCAGCGCGAGCTCCTTGAGGCTGTCGCGGGGCTTCAGGTGATCGAATCGGG
>CAYWVC010000025.1:1458-3703 GCA_964461635.1 uncultured Lachnospiraceae bacterium | reverse complement strand
TTAATTCGGCGTATATGATCTATAAGCTCCTTAATCAGCAGAAGAAAAACGGGGTTGCGATAATTTTCGTCGGAGAGGATCTTGACGTGCTGACCGAGCTTTGTGACCGTATACTCGTTCTCAGCTCGGGGCGCGTGACCGGAGTTCTGGACGGCAGGACGGCAAAAAAAGAAGAGATAGGCTTGCTTATGACAAAGGCGGAGGGAGGCGACGTACGTGCAGAATGAGGCAAAAAAGGTCGGGCATCGCAAGGCGGGGCATGAGCCGCTGTTCCACATAACGAAGCGTAGCGGCATCCCTTTTTGGAAATCCGTGCTTATACGTGCCGTGGCAATCGCGGCGGCGGTCGTTCTGTGCGGAATTATTACCGTCGTATTTACCGGTGATAATCCGCTGTCGATCTTCGGATCGTTTTTCGTGGGAGCCTTCGGTGACGAGACGAAGATATGGTTCACCCTGCAAAACATTGCGATACTGCTCGGTATTGCGTTGGCGATAACTCCGGCATTCAAAATGCAATTCTGGAATACGGGAGCGGAGGGGCAGGTCCTTATCGGCGGTCTTGCGACGGCTATGGTAATGTTTTGGCTCGGCGGCAAGATATCGGATGCGTTGCTTATCCCGATAATGCTCTTGGCGGGTATGGCTGCCGGAGCACTTTGGGGAATTATCCCGGCGTTCTTCAAGGCAAAGTGGAACACCAACGAAACTCTTTTTACGCTTATGATGAACTACGTGGCGATACAGCTTATCGAATGGTTCCTGAAGATAGCCGATAAAACGGGCTCAAACACGGTCGGACCGAGCCTGCTCTGCCACGGTTGGGTGCCGGACATCTTCGGTCAGCAATACCTGTTCAATATTATCGTCGTAGCCGTTATGACGGTAGCGATATACGTTTATCTGAAGTACAGTAAGCACGGGTACGAAATATCGGTCGTCGGCGAGAGCCAGAATACGGCGAAATACATAGGCATCAACGTACCGAAGGTTATTATAAGAACTATGGCGCTGTCGGGTGCGCTCTGCGGACTTATCGGATTTTTGCTTGTCGGTGCGACCTCGCACGCGATATCGGCAGAAACGGCAGGGGGCAGGGGATTTACCGCGATTATGGTATCGTGGCTCGCCAAGTTCAATCCGTTTTCTATGATACTTTCGGCATTCCTGCTCGTTTTCCTCGGCAGAGGCGCCGAGGAGGTTTCAACCAACTTCGGGCTTAATAAATCTTTCTCGGATATCATAACCGGTATCATTCTGTTCTTTATCATCGGGTGCGAGTTCTTTATCAGATATAAGGTCGTATTTCGGGGTCATCACGAGTCCGAAGGCGCAAAGAAGGAGGTTAAGTAATGGATATCGTTATAGCTTTTATTCAGCGGGCGATAATGCAGGGGACTCCGTTGCTCTTCGGTTCGACCGGTGAGATACTGACCGAGAAGTCGGGCAACCTTAACCTCGGTATTCCCGGAATTATGTACATCGGCGGTATCTCCGGCGTTATCGGAGGCTTCTTCTATCAGACCTACGGCGGAAAGCTCGTTCCGATCCTTGCGGTCTTGATCCCTACGGTATGCGCGCTTATTGGCTCGGCGTTCGCCGCGTTTATATATTGCTTTTTGACGGTAACTCTCCGTGCAAATCAGAACGTTGCGGGTCTTGCGCTTACTACCTTCGGCGTAGGGTGCGGAAACTTCTTCGGCGGATCGCTCATTAAGATCACCAAGAGCGACGTTCCTTTTCTGGCGCTGACGAAGATCTCGAAATACTTTACGGCGACCCTTCCGTTTGCCGAGAATCTCGGGTGGTTCGGCGACGTTTTCCTGTCGTACGGATTTATGGTTTACCTTGCCGTAATCCTTGCGGTCATTGCCGGAATCGTGTTGGCGAAGACCAAGCTCGGGCTTAACCTCCGCGCGGTCGGAGAGAGCCCGGCAACAGCCGATGCCGCGGGCATTAATGTCACGGCGTATAAGTACGGCGCTACGATCGTAGGCGGAATGATTGCCGGTCTCGGCGGTCTCTACTACGTTATGGATTATTCGAACGGAATATGGTCAAACGATGCCTTTGGCGACAGGGGCTGGCTTGCCATCGCGCTCGTAATATTTGCGGTGTGGAAGCCGATCGTCGGAATTCTGGGCTCGTATCTGTTCGGAGGGCTGTATATCCTTTATAATTATATCAGCGTCAGTATGGCGTTGCAGCCGATAATACAGATGCTTCCTTACGTTGTGACGATCCT
>CAYWVC010000025.1:0-1358 GCA_964461635.1 uncultured Lachnospiraceae bacterium | reverse complement strand
GCCGTTTACAAAAACGTGCGTATGGGCTCCGATCTGATCGTAACTATGATGCCGAAGGTGGAAAATCAGCAGCTTAAGGCGGATATTACCGAACAGCTTGCGACGTACGAAAAGTATGCGTCGAAGGTACGCTCTCTTATCAAAAAGGCGGGGGAGGAGCCGCACGAGGAATCGGCAGTCAGCAAGTGGATGGCGAAGATGGGGGTCCAGATGAATACTATGACCGACTCCACAACGAGCCACTTGGCGGAGATGATGATCCAGGGCTCCACGATGAACATTACCGATCTTTTGAGAAAGATCCACGAATCGGAGGCGTCGGAGGGCGGAGGCACCGAGATGTCGATTGCCCGTGACGTCGTTAAATTTGAAGAGGATAACGTTGAAAAGCTGAAGACTTATTTGTAAAAAAATATCCGAGCCGCGGTCGCGTCGGCTCGGATATTTTCTGTATTTGGAGAGATTTGCGGAGCAGAAGGGGAAAAACGCATAAACCGACGAACGAATCAGGCACTTCGACGGTTGACTATTTTGGCATAATATGGTAATATTGAGGCGTTCAAAGACAGGGAGGTAGAAATGATGGAAGGAATGTCTTTAAAGAAACGTCTTTTGATATGCTTGCCGATAGTGTTTGCCGTGTCACTTTCGGTGGTGCTCGCCGCGTGTATGGCGCAAGCGGGAAAACAGCTTGACGACAGAATAGGTGAGGATAACGCGTCGGGAGATGAAACCGGTGAAGATCAGACGGCGGGCGCAATCAACGGCTATTCGAGCGGACTGCTGTTTACAAGCAACGGGGACGGGACCTGCGCGCTTGCGGGGATAGGGGAATGCACCGACCGCGACGTAGTTGTTCCGCAGAAATCCGAAAAGGGTGAGAGAGTTATCAGCGTCGCGTCAAGCGCATTCGTCGGGTCGTCAAAAATTACTACGCTGACACTGCCGACCGGCGTGACGGTAATTGGAAATTACTCGTTTTACGGTTCGGCGTTGACCTACGTTTCGATCCCGTCTACGGTGACGTACGTCGGGGACTATGCCTTTTCCGACTGTTCATCCTTGACTGCGATCAATGTTGATCCGGGGAACGAAACATATTGCAGTGTTGACGGCGTGCTTTTTGATAAGGAAAAGAGTACCGTTATCTGCTATCCCTCCGGCAAGAAGGACGAGGCATATACCCTGCGGCTCGGTATCAAACGTATTGCCTCCGGAGCATTTAACAATTGCCCCGCGTTGAAGGAGATCACCTTCAACGGAAGCGCGAAGGATTGGCAAGCGGTAAAAATAGAGGCGAATAATAACGTTTTTGACCGCCTCACGGTCAAATTCGCCAAAGCTTCGACGAAGTAAGA
>CAYWVC010000024.1:0-20825 GCA_964461635.1 uncultured Lachnospiraceae bacterium | reverse complement strand
ATTGTAACACTACAAAAATAAAATTAAAAATACGGGAAAAAGATTGAAATATTACTTTCCGTGTGATATAATAAACCTAATAATGCTTAAAGAAACGGAGGGTCACGGTAACGAATATGACGAGTGAAGCAATGGATAGGATCAAAGCCGCGGAGAGTGAAGCCGCATCGATCCGTGCCGCCGCCGAAGCTCAAGCCGAAAGGATGATATCCGAGGCGAAGGAGCGCGGCGAGCGTTTGCTTGCACAGACCGAGAGCAAGACCCGCGCCGAGATAGACGGAACCTTTTCCGAGCTTGCCGAAAAAGCGGACAGGCTCATTGAAAAGAGCAGGGCTGAGTCCCGCGCCGAGGCGCGGGAGCTCAATTGCACCGCACAGTTCCGTATGCACGCGGCGGAGGAAGAAATAATTCGGGGGATATACAAGCAATGTCAATAGCTCCGATGAAAAAGCTGTCCCTCTTCGTGTGCGACGCCGACTCGGAAGCCGTAGTATCCGGGCTGATGAAGCTCCGGTGTGTTGAAATATCCGATGCCGTTGCCTGTGACGGCACGCTCTCTCCGTGCGACTGCCGAGAGGCAAAGGCGGAGTCGGAGGCGGACATCGTTCGCATTCGTTCGGCAATTGCCGCGCTTGAGAGGTACAGCGTAAGAAAATTTGCACTCCTTAAGCCCAAGCTTAACGTTGACCGCGATGCCTTCATTTCCGACGGCAGGAAAGACCGCGCGTATGAAACGGTGGCTCGGGTGGAAAACAATCTGAGAGCTTCCGAGCACATTGCCGACGGGCTTCGCGCATCGGAGGATGCCGTTCGGACGGTCACTCCGTGGGAGGAGGATCTCTTGCCGCTCGGCTTTTGCGGAACGGCTACGACCTCGTTTTTCCGTGGGGCTTTACCGTCTGCGGTTGATCGGGATAGACTTCGTGAGGGGCTCGCCGACGTCTTTGCCGACTTTGATACGGTCAGTGAGGGCGACGGTTGGGCGTACGTCGGTGTTTACGTGTTGAAGGGATACGAGGATGCGGCGTTGAGGGTCCTTACGCAACTCGGATTTGTAAAGGCTGCTTTGCCCGATACGGAAAAAACGGCGGCGGAGCTTGTCCGCGACGGACGGGCGAAGAGAGACAAGCTGAAGCTTGAAGCCGATAAGCTTACCGAAGAGCTTAGGACGCTGGCGCTTGAGATCGACGATCTGCGGGTCCTTTGCGACATCAAGAGCACCGAGCTTGAGACGTTGCGTAACCGTGAGCGTATGCTGTCGGCAGGGTCTGTCAGCTATCTTACCGGCTGGATACCCGCCGAAAAAGAGGAAAAAGCCGAGCGCTTTCTGTCCCGCTTTGCGTGTGCTTACGAATTTTCCGACCCGGAGGAGGGCGACGATCCTCCCGTCTTACTGAAGAACAATGCTTTCGCGCGTAATTTCGAATGGGTCGTGGGAATGTATTCTTATCCGAAGTACGGGAGCTACGATCCCACCTTCATTATGGCAGTATTTTTCTGCATCCTGTTTGGAATGATGTTTGCGGATGCGGGGTACGGGCTGCTGTTCATCCTCGTGGCTTTCGTCGGTGTTCCGTTGCTGAAGATCAAGGGCAAGCTCAAGCGGAGTGTGCAGATGTTCGGCTGGTGCGGGGTGTCGTGTGTCGTTATGGGAATACTCTTCGGCGGATTTTTCGGGGATCTGCCGTACGAGATCGCGACGAATATGTTCGGTCTGCCCGAGTTCAAGCAGGCACTGTGGATCGATCCCGTGACCGACCCGTTGAGCTTTCTGATAGTCAGCTTGGTTGTGGGCGCGGCTCATCTGATCGCGGGAATGGCGGTGAAATTTGCCGTTATGTGCCGCGAGGGACACGTGCTTGACGCAATACTTGATATCGGACTTTGGTGGGTTCTGTTCGCCTCGATCGGTGCGGTCGCGATCGTACCCGACGTGGGAATCTGGCTCCTCGTTGCCTCTGCCGCGGCGATAATTCTTACCGGCGGCAGAAAGGAAAAGAATTGGCTGATGAAGCCGGTCAAGGGCTTTTTGAGCCTTTACGGTCTGATCAACTATTGCTCGGATCTGCTGTCGTATTCAAGGCTCTTGGCATTGGGGCTGGCATCAAGCATCATAGCGATGGTGCTTAACATTATCGGCACTATGCCCGGAAATACGGTTGCGGGATGGGCACTGCTCATCGTCGTGGGGATCGTAGGGCATCTCATCAATATCGGGCTCAACGCGCTCGGCGCGTTCGTCCACACGAGCAGGCTTCAATATATTGAATTTTTCGGCAAATTCTACGAGGATGGCGGACGCGAGTTCGTTCCCGCCGCCGAGATCGGCGAATTTACCGAGACAGAAAACGAATAAAAATATTTTAAGGAGATACTAAAATGAACGTTTGGCAATTCGTAACCGAGATCCTCTTTCAGCCCGCAAGTCTTGCGGTGCTCGGCGCGGCTTTGGCAGTGATCCTTCCCGGCTGGGGAAGTGCAAAGGCGGTCGGCTTTTGCGGTGAGGCGGTAGCCGGACTGATGTCCGAGGATCCGTCGAAATTCGGCAAAGCCCTCGTCCTTAACATTCTTCCGGCAACGCAGGGTATATACGGATTCGTCGTTGCCTTTATGGTAATGATAAAGACCGGAATTATCGGCGGAAGCTATTCGCTTACACTGTCCGGCGGGCTCTACCTGTTTGCGGCGTGTCTGCCTATGGCTGTCGTCGGATATATTTCCGCTATCAAGCAGGGCAAGACCGCGGTCGCGGGCATAAATATGGTCGCGAAGCATCCCGAGGCTTCGGGTAAGGCGGTCACCTCTACGGCGCTTGTGGAGACCTATGCGATCCTTGCGCTTCTCGTATCGGTGCTGTTTATCCTCTTTATGCCCGAAGCGCTTCTTGCCGTTGTGTGAAATGATAGGACTTGACAAGATAACTCAAAAGATCGTTGAAGATGCAACCTCGGATGCCGAGGCGAAGCTTGCCGAGGCGCGGAAGGTCTGTTCCTCGATAGACGCCGATTATGCCGCGAGAGCCGAGGCTCTTAGAACCTCGATGCTTGCGGAGGCGGAAAAAGAGGCTTCGGGTCGGGTAGCGCGGATAAAATCTTCGGTTGCCATAGAGCGTCGGAATGCCGTCCTTGCGGAGCGCAGCGCTTTGGTGGATGAGGCATTTTCACGCGCGGCGGCCTCCGTTCGGGCTATGTCCGATGAGGACTACCGGAAGCTGCTGTCGGAGATACTTGCCTCGGTGCTTGCCGCGCAGGTGAAAGCGGAGAACGCCGAGCTTAAGAATTACGGCGACGGCGAATTCATCCCGGCAGAGGCGTATGAGGTTATGTTCAACGAATCCGACGCCAAGGCACACGGACGCGCGGTGGTGGATATGACCGCCGTAGCCGTCGCCGGAAAGCTTCCGCCCGACCGCATCGCCAAGCTTCGTCTATCGGAGCAACACGTTCCGATAGACGGCGGGCTCATATTACGGTATGGGGACGTTGAGGTCAACTGCTCGCTCTCTATGATCTTTTCGCGCTTGCGTGAGACTGCCGAGGGCGACGTTTACGAAATACTGTTCAAGACCGCCCCGTGACGGCGATCATCTTAATACGAAAGGCGGAATGAACTATGTCGGTCCGTTATTCCGAAACCGAATACGCATTTATCTCCGCTAAGGTACGGTCGCTGGAGAACGGTCTTGTTACACGTGATCAGCTCGTACGTATGGCAATGGCAGAGGACACCTCTGCGGCACTCGCCGTTTTGCGTGAGAGCGGTATTGCGATAAAGGACGGCGCGTCCGCCGCCTCACGTGAGGACGTTCTGCTCTCGGTGCTGAAGGACGGCTTGGAAGCGGTAAAGTCGGGCTTGCCCGATCCGTCGGTGATCGGGGTTCTTGAATACCCTTACGATTGCAGTAATATCAAGTCGGCAATAAAGTGCGGATTTCGCGGGGTCGACCCCGCTCCGTTGCTTTTCGATATCGGAAGCGTTAAGCCCGATGAGGTCGTGTCGTGTGTGAAAAATCGCGATTTTTCGTCGCTCCCACGCAATATGGCGCGCGGAGCGGAGGAAGCCGTGAGTACCTTCGGTAAGACCGGGAATCCGCAGATCATAGATCTTATACTTGACAAGGCGTGCTTCCTTGATATCTCGGAATGCGCGAAAACGGGCAGGATGCCCTTCGTCGTGCGCTACTGCGAGGCAAAGGCGGATCTGACCAACTTTATGATATGCCTCAGGGTGTTGCGGATGCGTTGCGGGGAGTACGGCACGGTGCTTGTTAACGATGCCGTCGTTGCCGGGGGGCGCATTGGCACCTCCGATCTTTCTGCGGCTTACCTTAAGGGGGAGGAAGCATTGTTTGACCTCGTCGGGGCAAAATATCCGTACCTTGCCGAGCGATGCGCGGCGGGATGTGAGCTTGAGCTTGCCGAGCGTGTCTGCGATAATTACTGCCTCAATCTTGCAAAGGCAGGCAAAAGGGCTACTATGGGGATCGAGGTCCCGTTTGCTTATATGCTTGCTCTGGAAAACGAGGTCAAAAACATTCGGATCATCCTCGCGGGCAAGGATGCGAACCTTGCGGGGGATACGATAACCGAAAGGCTGCGTGATTGTTATGTATAAAATAGCTATCATAGGTGACCGTGACAGCGTGCTCGGCTATATGGCGCTCGGCTTTTCCACTTATGAGGTAAGTGATGCCGCAGAAACGGCAAGGACCCTTCACCGCCTTGCCAAGGCGGGGGAACACGCTATAATATTTATAGTAGAGGATCTTGCCAAACAGATAACGGAGGATGTTGCGAGGTATAAGGATCTTCCGCTTCCCGCTGTGATATCGATTCCCGGCAGAGCGGGCTCCGACGGCTTCGGTATGAACAACATACGAAGTGCCGTGGAGCGCGCGGTGGGCGCGGATATTCTTTTCAAAGATTAAAATTGGAGGCAGTAAATGGCTGTTGAAGGAAAGATAGTTAAGGTCTCGGGTCCCCTTGTCATTGCAGAGGGAATGAAAGCCGCCAATATGTTCGACGTGGTACGCGTTGGGCACGATCGGCTTATCGGCGAGATAATCGAGATGCACGGTGACCGTGCCTCAATACAGGTTTACGAGGAGACCGCGGGTCTCGGTCGCGGCGATACCGTTATCTCCACCGGCGCACCGCTGTCGGTAGAGCTCGGACCCGGTCTGCTTCAAAACATATACGACGGAATACAGCGCCCGCTTGAGGTGATCCGCGGCAAGCACGGCTCCAATCTCCCGCGAGGGGTGGACGAGCCCGCACTTGACAGGGACCGTATCTGGCACTTTGAAACCGATTTGAAATTCGGCGATAGCGTAAAGCCGGGTGACGTTTACGGGACGGTTGCCGAGACCGAGATCGTCTCGCATAAGATCCTCGTTCCTCCGCGCGTTTCCGGCACGATCATAGAGATAAATTCGGGCGATTACCGCGTGACCGACAGGATAGGGAAGATAAAATACCCCGACGGCACCATTGCGGATATCACCCTTATGCAGAGGTGGCCGGTGCGCGTTGCGCGGCCGTACGCCGAGAAGCTCGCACCGGAGGATCCGATGATCACCGGTATACGTTCGATAGATACGCTGTTCCCGATATCAAAGGGCGGCACGGCGTGCATCCCGGGGCCCTTCGGCTCGGGTAAGACCGTCGTACAGCATCAGCTTGCAAAGTGGAGCAACGTGGATATAGTGGTTTATATAGGATGCGGCGAACGCGGCAACGAGATGACCGACGTTTTGAGGGAGTTCCCCGAGTTGACCGATCCTAAGACCGGTAAGTCCCTGATGCAGCGCACCGTGCTTATCGCCAATACCTCCGATATGCCGGTTGCCGCGCGTGAGGCATCGGTCTACACCGGCATAACGATTGCCGAATATTTCCGCGATATGGGCTATTCGGTTGCGATCATAGCCGACTCGACCTCACGCTGGGCGGAGGCACTGCGCGAGATGTCGGGCAGACTTGAGGAGATGCCGGGCGAGGAGGGCTATCCCGCCTATCTTACCTCACGCTTGGCTCAATTTTACGAGCGCGCGGGCAAGGTCGTGTGCCTTGGCTCAGACGGCAGGGTAGGAGCCCTGTCTGCGATCGGTGCGGTGTCCCCGCAGGGCGGAGATATATCCGAGCCGGTGTCGCAGGCTACCTTGCGCATCGTTAAGGTTTTCTGGGGGCTTGATTCCTCTTTGGCATATAAGCGTCATTTCCCGGCGATAAATTGGCTTAATTCCTATTCGCTGTACCGCGACAGGCTTGCACCGTGGTTCGTCGGCAACGTCTCCCGTGATTGGAACGAGAAGGCCACTCTGTGCCTGAGGATTCTTCAGAAGGAGAGCGAGCTTGACGAGATCGTGAAGCTTGTCGGCGTGGATGCTCTGTCCCCCGAGGATAGGCTGACGCTTGAGGTTGCAAGATCCTTGCGCGAGGATTATCTCCAGCAGGATATGTTCGATCTCGTTGACGGATATACTCAGCTTGATAAGCAGAGCGCGTTGCTTGATCTGATATTCTTTTTCAAGGAAAAGGCGGAAGCCGCCATCGGTGCCGGAGCCGACGTTCAGGATATATCGGAGCTTTCGGTCAGAGAGCGGATCGGACGCGCGAAATCCGTGCCGTACGATAAGTACAGGGCGGAATTTGAAAGTATTAAAAAAGAGATCGACGGTCAGCTTAACGGTCTGATCGCAATGGCAAAGGAGTGACGGCGCTTTATGATGAGAGAATACAGAACCATCGAGGAGGTCGCGGGTCCCCTTATGCTCGTGCGACAGGTCGAGGGAGTCAAATACGACGAGCTCGGCGAAATAGAGCTTGAGAACGGCGAGGTAAGGCGTTGCCGCGTGCTTGAGGTCAACGGGCGGAACGTGCTCGTTCAGCTCTTTGACAATGCGGCGGGACTTAACCTTTCAACGAGCAAGGTGCGTTTCGTCGGTCACGGTGTCGAGCTGCCCGTGTCGCCGAATATGCTCGGCAGAGTGTTTAACGGTATGGGCGAGCCGATCGACGGCGGAGTAAGGCTCATACCCGAGAAATCGCTGAATATAAACGGTACGCCGATAAACCCCGCGGCAAGATATTATCCGTCGGAGTTTATTCAGACGGGCGTTTCCACGATCGACGGGCTGAATACGCTCGTCAGGGGACAAAAACTTCCGATATTCTCGGGCTCGGGGCTCCCGCACGCTAATCTTGCCGCGCAGATTGCAAGGCAGGCAAAGGTCCTCGGCACTAACGAAAAATTTGCAGTCGTTTTTGCGGCGGTCGGTATAACCTTTGAGGAGGCGGACTTCTTTATCTCGGATTTTAAGAAGACCGGAGCGATCGACCGTACCGTGCTGTTTATAAACCTTGCGTCCGATTCGGCGATAGAGCGTATCGCCACCCCGCGTATGGCACTTACGGTGGCAGAATACCTTGCGTTTGATCTTAATATGCACGTGCTCGTAATTATGACCGATATCACGAATTATGCCGAGGCACTGCGTGAGGTGTCGGCGGCGCGCAAGGAGGTCCCCGGACGTCGGGGATATCCGGGATATCTTTACACCGACCTTGCGACGATGTACGAGCGCGCGGGGCGTAAAATGGGCAGCGAGGGTTCGATTACTATGATCCCGATACTGACTATGCCGGAGGATGATAAAACGCACCCGATTCCCGACTTGACGGGGTATATAACGGAGGGGCAGATCATACTTTCGCGTGATATGTACCGTAAGGGCTACCTCCCGCCCGTTGACGTGCTCCCGTCGCTTTCGCGTTTGAAGGATAAGGGAATCGGAAAGGGCAGGACCCGTGAGGACCATTCGGGCGTTATGAACCAGCTCTTCTCAAGCTACGCGCGCGGTAAGGAAGCCAAGGAGCTTATGGTGGTCCTCGGCGAGGCGGCACTGACTCCGATCGACCGCCTGTACGCGAAGTTTGCCGATGCCTTTGAGGAGAGATATATCAATCAGGGCTTCTATGAGAATCGAACGATAGAGCAGACCCTCGATCTCGGTTGGGAGTTGCTTTCTATATTGCCCAAGAGCGAAATGAAGCGCATTAAGCCCGAGTTTGTTGAGAAGTATTGGAAGAAATAAGACAGCTGCTTTGCAGGAAGGAGTTTTTATATGGCGGAGATCCGAGTGAATCCGACGCGGATGGAGCTTAAAAAGCTGAATACGAGGTATAATACCGCCCGCCGCGGGCATAAGCTCCTGAAGGACAAGCGCGACGAGCTTATGCGGCGATTTCTTGACGTGGTGCGTGAGGACAAGGAGCTTCGCGAACGCGTCGAAAAAAGACTTGCGGGCGTGTACGGGAGCTTTTCCGCCGCCAACGCGGTCAGCAGCCCGAAGATGATGACCGAGGCTCTGCTCCTTCCCAAGCGCGAGGGTAAGCTGGCGGTGGATTACAAGAACGTTATGAGCGTGACCGTCCCCGTTTTTGAGCTTGAGGTGCTTTCCTCCGGCGGGAGCGAGGGATATAACTACGGTCTGGCGTTCACCTCGGGCGGACTTGACGAATCGCTTCGGGAGCTCGGTGCGGTGCTTGAGGACCTCATTAAGCTTGCCGAGCTTGAAAAGACCGCACAGCTCTTGGCAGAGGAGATCGAGCGCACGCGGCGCAGGGTCAATGCGCTTGAGCATATTATGATGCCGCAGTACCTTGCGGCAATAAAGTCCATAAAAATGAAGCTTGATGAAAACGAGCGCGGGAATATCACGAGACTTATGAAGGTCAAGGATATGATGATCGCGCAAAAGCTCGCTAACGGAGAGGGCTTCGAAGACGATACCGAGGAATGATCGTATACTGATGATTTGATCGGCTTTGAACGGCACAGCCGAATCATTCTCGGCTGTGCCGTATTTTCGTACCTTGAAAGGAGAAATTGTAATGGATAACGCCAAAAATGTAAAGAAGGAGAAAAAGCGTATGCCGGGATGGGCGATCGCCTGTATTATTGTCGGGGGGATCTTGCTGTTGGCGGGATTGATCCTGCTTGCTGTGCGTCTTTATTTCAGACTTCCCGTAAGTGATTACTATAAGAATTCGGAGGCTACCTTCCGTATCCCCGGCACCGACGGCGGCTTCGTAGCGCAGGGAATATCCGACGATGCCGCAGGCGGGAATTTCTTCGTCACGGGATATATGAAGGACGGCGGAGCGTCCCCCGTCTACGTGGTGGACAAAGCGAGCGGAGAGCTCAAAAAAACGGTATACCTGCGTATGACCGACGGCACCGATTTTGACGGTCATTGCGGCGGGCTGGAGGTATACGGCGAGTACGTGTACGTTGCCGGGAGCGGGGACTGCTGTATCTACGTTTGCCGTTACAGCGACGTTATCGGTGCCGACGACGGCGGCAAGGTTGATATGATCGGTAAGGTGAACCTTAAGCTGTCCGGCAGTGATAAGGTTCGGGTCTCCTTCGTTACGAAGACCGAAACGGGCTTGATAGTCGGGGAATTTTACCGCCCCGGCAATTATGAGACGGTCGAGGGACATTGGTATACCACCGAGGCGGGGGATGAAAACAAGGCGATCGCAGTGGCGATCAATTTCTCCGAGAACGGGGAATTCGGACTTGACGCCGAGCCCTCGTACGCGCTTTCGCTGCCCGATCAGGTTCAGGGGCTTTGCGTCTCGGGAAGCAGTATATATGCCTCCACGTCCTACGCCGTGGCGTTTTCGCATATTTATCGCTACGATCTTGAACAGGCGAGGACGGGTGCTACGGCGACTCTGCTCGGCAAGGAGCTCCCGCTGTACGTGCTTGACAGCGCGTCGCTCCGGTCGGACCGCAAGATCGCCCCGATGTCGGAGGAGATCATAATAGTGGACGGTATGCTTTATACTATGTGCGAATCGGCATCCGACAAATACATATTCGGCAAGTTTACGTCCGCCGACCGTTGCTATGCAACAAAGGTTGAATTCTTTGATTAAAGGAGGGACGAATGATGGCAGAATCACAGGCTCCCGTGCTTTCGGTCAGAGCTTTGACCAAGCACTTATCCTCGCGTCTGATTCTTGATAACATATCGTTTGACGTTATGCCGGGCGAGATATTCGGCTTTCTCGGACCGAACGGTTCGGGTAAGACCACGACTATTAAGGTCGTCCTCGGCTTACTGTCCGTCGAAGCCGGTAAGGTGTCTATCTGCGGGTATGACGTAAAGACCGAGTTTACGCGGGCGATGGAATACGCGAACGGTATTATTGAGAACCCCGAGCTGTATAAGTACCTTACGGGACGGCAGAATCTTATGCAGTTTTTGCGTATGTACGACGGGATCCCCGTCAGCCGCATCGACGAGGTAACGGAGATCGTCGGGCTTACCGACCGTATCGACGACAAGGTCGGTAAATACTCCCTCGGGATGCGTCAGCGCCTCGGATTGGCTCAGGCTATGCTCAATCATCCGCGCTTGCTGATCCTTGACGAGCCGACGAACGGGCTTGATCCCGCGGGTATCAAGGAGCTCCGTGATATTTTGAAGCGTCTGGCGCATATTGAAAATACAGCCGTGTTCATATCAAGCCATCAGCTTGCCGAGCTTGACCTTATGTGCGACCGCGTCGGCATTATCGACCGCGGAAGGCTGATCGCCGTGAAAACGATGGATGAGATACGCTCCTTACATTCGGCAGGGAGATCGGAATATATCATAGGGACGGACGATCCCGCCCGCGCCGCAGAGCTGATTATTGCCGCGGGCAATTCGGCTACGGTGAACGGCAATTCCGTGACGGTGGTCGCCGAGCTTGAAAAGGGCGGGAAGGACCTGCCCGATATGCTTCGTGAGCTGATCTTGGCGGGGATCACGGTCACTTCTGCCGAGCCGATCAAGCGCTCGTTGGAGGACGCGTTCCTTGAGATCACGGGCAGCTATTCGGCTGCGGGAAAGGGAGGTGCCGCCGTATGAGGGGATTGATGAAGCAAACGGGGAACGAGCTCTTGAAGATATGGCATCAGCTCGGATACCGCATATTGCTCTTCGTTATTGCGGGCGCCGTGCTGTGCCTTCCTGCGCTCAATTTTACTTTTAATCTGCTGGGCAGTCTGTCAAGTGACTATAACGATTATTTTTACGATGATGCGGATAGCGTCTGGGGTGAATACATAAACTGTCAAAACGAGTATTCGTCGGTATTCTTCACGTCTAACGAATTGCCCGCTTGGAAGCAGTCGTTATACGAGCTTGAGGTTATGTCCGCGGGACTTCGCGTGCGCGGTTTGGAGCTCATAATTTCGGGTAAATACAAATGCTCCGAGGTGCTTGATTATTTCTATATGATCGACGTTTCGGAGGTTTGCGAATTCGACCCCTCACTTGAGGAGGACGAGAGCGAATATTACAAGTACGATCCCGAATTGATTGAGGAGTATTATTCCGCGTCCAAGGCAGAGGCAGCGTACCGCGAAGCGCTGTCAACGCTTGATGAAGTTGAGGCTCGCGTGATCGGCATAACGGTCAAGGAGGCGGTAAAGGAATACCTTGACGATGCCGAGGACGCATTGACGGAGGCGGAGGTTGTGCTTGCCGCCGCAAACAGTGCCTGTGAGCTTGAGGCAAGCGACGAGAACCTCAGATCTCTTCGCGTTGCACAAGTTACGTACGACGTGCAGGAATGGATCGCGGAGGGCTGGAGGTACGCGTACGATCACGAATGCGAGCCCTTCGGCTGGGAGTTCAATATTCTTTATTCGTATATGCCCACCGCCGGGCGGAATATGATTTCCGTCATACCGAACACCGAGCGCCAATACGAGTCGTCGCCTGAGTATACGGCGATCACAGGCACCGTCGTACCGTACGATCTGTACGTTGCGGAGTGCGAACGCTCGGTTGCCTATTATGAGGAGGCTTTGAAGACGTACCGCGTGGCGGTGCTGAACAATGCGCCGATATCGGAGGCGGAGGAGATCTCTACGAAGGGCGGAATCCGCGACACACTCCTGACGTTCGTGGACGTTATGAATATCTTTATGATCGTTCTCGTCGCCGGAATAATTTCAAGCGAATTTTCAAGCGGAACGGTAAGGCTCCTGCTGATCCGTCCGCGTAGCCGTATTCAGATCATTACGGCAAAGCTCCTGGCGGCACTTGCGGTGTACGTCGGCTCGGTGACCGTTATGACCGTGCTGCTGACGGTGGAGCAAATTGTATTTTGCGGGATCGGTGACGTATTTACCGGTGACGCCGTATCCTTCTTCGGTGCGGTGTTCGTGATTCCCGGGATCTTTATGCTGATAGGGAAGGTCATAGTGGCGTCTATGCCGGTGCTGCTTCTGTCCTTGGTTGCCGCACTGTTTGCCGTGCTGACACGAAAGAATGCGGTGGCGATCGTTCTCGCTCTGCTGGCGTATTTGTCCGCGTCGACCGTGAAGACGGTGGTATACGTGATAATTACGATCAGCCCGGCTTATATGAGTTGGATCGTTTACACGCCTTTCGCTTATACCGATCTTGTCGGGCTCGTCCCCCCGGCGGTAGCTATTATAGGTTGGGATACCTTCAATATAAACTCCTTCCTGACCGATATGATGAGCCTCGTGCCTTACGGTGCAAATCTCGGGCTCGGAATAGTTTACTATATTATCGGGATCGCGATACTTGTATTCTTGACACTGCTGATATTCAAAAAGCGACAAATAAAGAATTGATAAAAGCCCTCTTCGCCTTGTTTTGCAAGGCGGAGAGGGCTGATCTTTTATTCGTTTGGCAATTCAAACGGATCGATGTCATTAAGTCTTACGGGCAGGAGCGTAACGTCCCATACGAACTCCTTCTCGTCGAAGCGATATGCGGGATCGAGCGCGGGTCCGCAGGAGGCGGAGCCGATACCGTCCTGTCTGTAATCTATATTGACCACGGTTTCGGGAAGGGGCTCAAGCTCGTAATCGTGCTTCGTCTCTGTAAGCATACGCGGTGTGCAGTGCGAGCAGTTGAAGCTGAAATCGCCCGTTGCGAGCAGACCGTGACTGTTGAGGTCTGAAACGCAAGCCCATTTCGTGCCGGTGTGAGCCATATTTTCCTGTGGGCGTACGTAATGCTCAAAATGCTCGCTTACGTCTGAAGCGAAGAGTCCGAGCCGAGATGCCCTGTGCTTATCGACGTAGCTCTCATAGGGACCCATTCCAAAGTATTTGAGCTTTTCGTTCCCCTCTGGCATCGTGAATTGCACGCCGAAGCGCGGCAGCTCAGGGATATCCTCGCGGACATTGACACTGAATGCAATATTGATACCCCGTGCCGAGAAGGTGTAGAGCACGTCGGCAGTGAGGATCGGCGCGAGTGCGCGTGCGCCCAGAGCAAGCTTGACCGGAACGGTCACCGTTTCGTTCTCGGCTTTGGGTTCGCCGACAAAGCGGCATTCGGTCATCGCGCGGTCGTAGCCTGCCTTTTGCCATTCGAGCTTGATCTTTCTGTCGTTATCGGTCGGGGCTCGCCAGACCGTGGGCTCGATGGGCGACGCAAGCATTTCCTTGCCGTTATCGACGATCGACTCTATCAAGCCGCTGATACGGCTTAAACGGTAGGTGCATTGCCCGAAAAAGACGTTTATCGCCTCGTCGGAGACGTCGTATCCCTGCGGTACGACCTTCTTTGCCGGCATCTTTTTTGCCGCGGGTGTCGAGAGTACGAACTGCTCAAACCCGAGCTCGTACCCGGCATCAGCCCACTCTGCGGCAGCTAACGATCGCAACGAAAAGCACACGGTGCAGCTGTCCGTGAGGTCAAGCTCCGACAGATCAAGGTCGCAGCGAATTGAGGCTTGCGGCGCAACGTCGCACGGGGTGATGTGGCGGGTCCGTATCACCCGTCCGTTGCGTTCAACGGTTATCAGCAGCTCACAGTCGTCAAGACTTCTGAAGTACCGACGGTTGAAGAACTCAAAGCTGCTTGAGGCTTGATCAAGCTGTATCGCGAAGGGCTTGATCACCTGCTTGTATTCAAGCAGACCTGTGTGCGGTCTTCTGTCGGGGTAGACGAGACCGTCCACGCAGAAATTCCCGTCGTTCGGACGGTCGCCGAAATCTCCGCCGTAAGTAAAATGAGGGTCGGAGTAGCGGTTATCTCCCGTAGCGACCGAATGGTCGGTAAATTCCCAGACGCAACCGCCGCAAAGCGAATCGGTGGCGTAGATCAGCTTCCAATAGTCGTAAAGATCGCCGGGGCCGTTGCCCATAGCGTGACAGTATTCGCAGAGGAAGAGGGGCTTCTTTCGATCGGCGGCTTCAACGTAGCCTTCGGTAATTTCGGACAGCGAGGGGTACATACGGCTTTCCACGTCGACGTGAGAGGTAAGCTCGTCATACTCCGGATTGTCAAGCGCGTTTGCATATCTGCGCGAAACGTCCTCGCAATGCACGATATTGTTCTCGTCGCGGCTGTGGAGGTAATCAGCCATCATACGCTGATTTTTTCCTACTCCGGATTCGTTCCCGAGCGACCAGAAGATCACGCAGGCGTGGTTCTTATCCCTCTCGTAGAGCCGCTTGGCGCGGTCGAGGTATTCGGCGGTCCATTCGCCGCTGTCGGTCAAGCCGTCCCACCCCGCGACGGCTCTTTGCATACCGTGGCACTCAAGGTCGGCTTCGTCGCAGACGTAGAACCCGTATTTGTCACACAGTTCCAAAAACCTCGGATCGTTCGGATAATGAGAGGTGCGCACGCAGTTAATATTGTGGCGTTTCATTATCATAAGGTCCTCGGTCATATGGTCAAGCGGAGTAGCGGCTCCGAGCCACGGATGGCTGTCGTGGCGGTTCACGCCGAGCAGTTTGACCTTCCGACCGTTTACGAACAGGCATTTGTCCTTGATCCTGTATTCGCGGAAGCCGACCTTAAGGCAAATGTGCTCGCTTCCGCATTTTATGAACAGAGAGTAGAGCAGGGGCTCCTCGGCATTCCAAAGGTCGGGCTTGTGAATGATGATGTCAAGCGTACCCTCGCCGTCAACGTCAAGGATCGTGCTCCCGATATCAAGTCCGCAGTGCCGCACGGCGTGACATTCTACCGTTGCCTTTCCGTTGAGCTTCACGCCGAGTGAGAGCATCCCCTGCGTGCCCTTTTCGTTAACGGCGGTCTTGACCTCAAGGTCCTCTATATGTATCGGATCGCGATAGAGCAGATAGACCTCGCGGAATATGCCGGAGAATCTGAACTTATCCTGATCCTCAAGGTAGGATGAAACGCACCATTTGGGGACGAGGACCTTTACCGTGTTGCTTCCCGCGTGCAACAGATCGGTCACGTCGACCTCGCTCGTGCAGTGGCTGACCTGACTGTACGCGGCGAAGGCATCGTTTACGTAAAGGTAAAAGCAGGAATCAACCCCCTCAAAGCAGGCGATCACCCTTTGCCCCGAGCTAAGCACGGTGTCGGGAATGAATATGTCGCGAACGTAAAGACCGCAAGGGATATCGTTCGGCAAAAAAGGCGGATCGGCAGGGAACGGATAATTGACGTTTGTGTAATTCGGGGTATCGTAGCCGCGTCCGAGGGCTGCTTGCCAACTCATCGGGACCGGGAGCTTATCCATCGCGGAGCGGTCGAAATCGCTTGCCGTAAAATCGTCGATATCATTGAGCGACGGATAATATTTAAAATCCCAATCGCCGCAAAGCGATGCGAAGCGGTCGGATGCGCCGCGGTTTCCCGCGGCTGCGCGTGCTTCGCTTTGATACGGAATGAAATATGCGCGGGGCTCAAGGCACCCTACGTGCTGTACGTCGGTGCGAAGATGAAGATCCTTATTAAATCTCATTTTGATGACCGTTGTCCCGGCTGTATCGACCGGGCATCCTTTCTTTCGGTTAGATGAAGATCCGTTCAATGATATGATAGCATTTTAGGAGCCCCCTGTCAACCATAATATTTTAATATCTTAGCGTACCGCGCAAAGAAAAAGGGGGCTGACAAGCAGCCCCCCTGATCGGGTCGTTATTATTCAGCGTCGGTCTCTTCTGCGGTATCTTCGTCGTCGAGGACGCAGATGTCGCAATCTTCAAGCTCGTCACAGCACTTGCTGGCCTTTTTCTTCTTCATTATCTTGACGGCAATGAAGGCACCGGCGGCGAGGACTGCTACGGTCGTGGCTACGATACCGATAACGAGACCCCAATTAGTCTTCTTTTCGTTGTTCATCTTAAGTTCCTCCTCTTGATTAAAAATTTACTGCTTACAGTATATCACATTTTTCGAAGAATTCAATACACTTCCGAAAATTTTTACATTTTTTTAGCAACAGGCTGTGCTAACGCGGATTTTTCTGCTATAATATAATAAGAGGTGATCCGATGACGTATAACGATATAGTCCGAAGGCTGTCGGCGGTCGGAATAGATGACTGCGGGCACGAGGCGGCACTGTTGCTTGAGCATTTCTGCGGTGTATCGCCCGAGACACTCCCTTTTCGACGCAACGATGCGTTCGAATGCGAAGAGCTTGAGGCGGCGTTATCCAAAAGGGAGACACGCTACCCGTTGCAATACATAATAGGCGAATGGTGGTTTTGCAACGAGCGGTACGAGGTCGGCGACGGTTGTCTTATCCCGCGCAGTGAGACCGAGCTCATTGTTAATAAGGCAGTCGAGCTCCTGCCGCAAGGTGCCGCTTTTCTTGATCTTTGCACGGGGAGCGGATGTATTGCGATATCGACGCTCTGCCGCCGGCGGGACTGTACAGCCGTCGGGGTCGATCTTTCGAACGTTGCGCTCGGGTATGCCGAGCGGAACGCGGTCAAAAACGGTGTGACGGAGCGGCTCAGTCTTCTGCCGTCGGACGTGCTGGAGCCCGACGCGGTCTGCGCCGGGAAGAGCTTTTCTGCCATTCTTTCCAATCCGCCGTATATCAAGCTGTCTGCGCGTGACGGGCTTGAGCCGGAGCTCTCATACGAGCCCGATACTGCGCTCTTTGCCGACGAGGACGGTATGACCTTTTATCGGGCGATCGTCGACGGCTTCTTGCCGAGACTGCCGAGCGGAGGCTTTGCACTCCTTGAGATAGGCTACGATCTCGGTCAGCCTATGTCCGAGCTGTGTGCTCATCGCGGACTTAACTGTCAGATAATAAAGGACGCCGCGGGTCTTGACCGCGTGGCGTATATAAAGATATAAATCGGGGGGATTACATATGAAAATTGCAGTGCTTGCAGGCGGACTTTCGCCCGAACGCGATGTTTCGCTGGCATCAGGTGCTCTCATCGCGGGCGCTTTGATAGATCGCGGTCACGACGTGGCTTTGGCGGATCTTTATCTTGGGATAGAGGTCGTTGACGGTAGAGTGGACGAACTGTTCACGAAAGAAAAGCCGCCGCTTTATACCGTGAAAAATTCAGAGCCGGATCTGGAGGCGCTTATCGCCTCAAACGGCGGAAGGCGCATTCCGCTCGGAGATAACGTAATAACGCTTTGCCGTGCCGCCGACGTGACATTTTTGGCACTTCACGGCGGTATGGGCGAGGACGGAAGACTGCAGGCTACGCTTGACAGCTTCGGTATACGTTACACGGGGTCGGGCTTCGCAGCCTGCCTTATGGCTATGGATAAGGCGATTACGCGGCAGGTGCTCGTTGCCGACGGGGTGCCTATGCCCGACGGTATCTCAGTAAATGCGTCGGAAACCGATGCAGAGCAGATCGCAGAGCAGATCGGGCTGCCGTGCGTCGTCAAGCCCTGCTCCTGCGGCTCCAGCGTTGGGGTATCCATTGCGGATACGCTTGACGGGCTTGATGCGGCGCTGTCGGCGGCAGCCGCCTTTGACGGTCGGGTGATCGTAGAGAAGAAGGTGGTCGGGCGCGAGTTTTCGGTCGGGGTTCTTGACGGTGAGGCACTTCCCGCGATCGAGATAATTCCGGTCGCCGGCTTTTACGACTACAAGAACAAGTATCAGGGCGGTATGACCCGCGAGATCTGTCCCGCCGAGCTGACCGATGCCGAGAGCTCGCGCCTCTCCGACATTGCCCTTGCCGCCTATAAAGCTCTGCGCCTTTGCGGTTATGCCCGTATAGACGTAATGCAGGACAGCGCAAGCGGGAGCTTTTATTGCCTTGAGGCAAACGCCCTGCCGGGTATGACCCCGACGAGCTTGCTCCCGCAGGAGGCTGCCGCGGCGGGAATACCCTACGGGGAGCTGTGTGACAGGATCGTAAGAACGGCGCTTCAAAAAAATAACGAATAATCACTGTACGGTGAAAAAAAGTCCCGAAAGCCTCTTGAAAAATGCAAAGTTATGGTATATAATGTAACAAAGGAAGGTTAAAAAGGAGGATTTTGATCCATGCCTGCCATCAACAAGAACGGTAATACTCAGCAGTTCCGCGCACAGCGGGACGGAAATGAGGAGATGCGGGAGATCTTGCAGAACGTCTACGCCGCGCTGAAGGAAAAGGGATATAACCCCGTCAATCAGATCGTCGGATATCTGCTTACCGAGGATCCTACCTATATTACGAATTATAAGAATGCCAGAGCCCTCGTGCGTCATATAGACCGCGACGAGCTTCTGAACGAGCTTGTCAGAAATTATCTTGACGTCTGATGCTTGAATTTATAGATCTGCACACGGGGAGTGCGCTGGTGCGGCGACCCCCTTTTGTGCTCTGTCTCGGAAATTTTGACGGAGTTCATATCGGGCATCGGGCTCTTATTGATCGCACGGTTCTTGAGAAGGAACGGGAGTCGGCAAAATATTCGGGAATACTCGGCGGGGCGTGGTGCTTTCGGCAACCGCCCGCCGATTTTCTTTCGGCATCTCCGCCGCTCCGCATAACCGACACCGACGAAAAGCTTCGTCTGTTTGCGGAGGCGGGGCTTGACGTGGCTGTGCTTGCCGATTTCCCGACCTATCGCGATATGTCGCCCGAGCTCTTCGTCTTGGAGTTGCTTGTCGGCGAATGTAACTGCAAGCGTGCGGTATGCGGCTTTAATTTCCGATTCGGCAGAGGCGGAAAGGGCACACCCGACGTTCTGCGTGGGCTCCCCGACGGGGTGGCGGTGCTTGATCCGGTGCGCTCGGGCGGTGTAACGGTCAGCTCAAGCGCAATACGTCGCCTGTTGTTGACGGGGGATATCGAGACTGCCAACGCGATGCTGGGCAGACCGTTTTCGGTCTGTCTGCCGGTGGTGCACGGCAGGCACCTCGGATCTCAGATTGGTTCGCCCACGATCAATCAGAGCTTCGCCGACGGCGTCGTTATACCGGCACACGGGGTGTACGTCGGCACTGCGGAGACTGCGGACGGCAGAGTTCACCGAGCTGTTATAAACGTGGGAACCAATCCGACGGTGAAGGATGACGGTCGGGTGGTTTGTGAGACTCATCTGCTTGACTTCAGCGGCGACGTATACGGCGAACGCGTACGGGTGAGCTTTCTTTCACGCTTGCGCGGAGAAAAAAGATTCGACGGCACCGACGAGTTGGCGGAAGCAATAAAAAGAGATATAGCGAGAGCCGAGGACTATTTTTCGAAAAAATAAAAACGGAAGCTGATCAAAACGGAGCAAGGAATGAAAAAATGCGGTCGGAATATTGCAGTGAGCATTTCGCGCAGAATTTCTGCGCTCCTTTTTGCTTTGATTGTAAGCCTTACGGCGCTTATGCTTCCCGCGTCCGCCGAGCCGAGCACCGAAGACTGCTACGCTTTTGCTCTTTACGAGCTTGGCACGGGTACTTTGCTGCTTGACAAAAACTATGACGGACAAATTCGCCCCGGCTCGACCGTAAAGCTGATGACCGGGCTTCTCGCATGCGAGAACTTTGTCGGTCGGTATGAGGAAGAGCTTACGGTGACCGGGGATATGCTCGTTTATTCGGAGGGAAGAAGTGCGGGACTTTTTGTCGGGCAAAGGCTGACCTACGGTGAGCTTATAAGGCTTGTCCTCTCCGGTGGGTTCAACGATGCCGCCAATGCGATCGCGGTGCTGATCTCGGGGAGCGTCGACGGCTTTGTGCAAGGTATGAACGAGCGCGCCCGCAAACTCGGTATGACCGATACGGTCTACCGAAATGCGACCGGAATAGATGCGGACGGTATGTATACGACCTTGCGCGATACGGTAACGTTAGCGGCAGCGGTGTCCGAGGTTGAGGGCTTTCTTGAATACAGCTCGTCGGCGACCTTGTCGTGGGAGCTTTCCGACGGCACCCGTAAGACGGCGAAAAATCCCAACCTGATACTGTCCGACCGCTCGGAATATTACTGCCGCAGTGCCTCGGGACTCAATGCCGGATATACCGACGGTGCGGGCTATTGCGCGGTGACCTACGCCACCCACGGCGGCGCGACGTATATTTGCGCGGTTATGAAGGGCTATTCCGACGGCGGGCGTTTTGCTCTCGTTCAGGATGCGCTCCAATGGGCGTATGACAGTTATACTATGCGTGAGCTGATGCCTGCCGGAAGCGTCGTCGGAAGCGTGAAGACCGAGCTTGCCGAGAACCTTTCGGAGGTTGAGCTTGAGCTTATGGATGCTCCGTCGGTGCTTGAAGCGGTCGGCGCGGCTTACGGTGAGTACACCCTGAACTGTAAGTATGACTTTGACGTCCTGACGGCACCGGTCAAGCACGGCGAGAGGGTAGGGTATCTCACCGTGTGGGATGGCGAACGGCTCGTCTGTACCGTCGGGATCACGGTTGCCGATGACGTGGACCGTAGCACGGTGCTTGCGGTGATAGAGAATATGAAGGCACTGTTGCTCGGCAGAGCCGTAAGAGCGGCTGCCGTGGCGGGAGCGATACTTCTGCTCGCGGCTCTCGTGATCCCGCGTATCGCGCTTGCGGTAAGGCAACGGAAAAGAAGATACGTCAAGCATCG